>CALMWN010000060.1 GCA_937873555.1 uncultured Clostridia bacterium | reverse complement strand
ATCAAGGGCTTTGACCTCTTCAAAGGGGAAGGCGCGGACGGTGTAAGCTCAGGCAGCATTTACAACGATGAAGGGAACGGCACGCAGTATCCGGATTTTTTACTTCCAAACAAGATATACTATATAAAAATGGTTTCCACCAGGAATATTTCCGATTTCAGCGGAATCAACAACCTGGATTCGACTTCGAAATCCGATGATTCGATTGTAGCAAGCTTCACGACGCTTTCAGGACTGGAGACGGAGGTACCGCTGCCCTATAACTTCAAGCTGGCTGATAACGGCAATAAGGCTGATGTAATCACAGACAGCAGCGGGAATACCACATCCATTACCAATACCATAACACTCCAGTTTGACAAGGTTAACATTGACTGGAAGAACTATGTCACAGATCCAACCAGTGTTACAAAGGCAGTTTATTATGATGTTTATATGAGCAACGGTATGGAGCCGCATCCGACTGCTGCTCCGGGAGTGCTGCAGAAAATGATCCTGGCTGCGGTGAACCTGTCCGATGTTCAGCGCAACCTGTTTGCAACCGATATACTTCAGAATGCAACCTCTCCCGATTTGGTGAATCAGACTACCAATGCGCTGGTCGCCGCGGCTCAGAGTACATATCTTACCTCTATGACTCTTCAGGAGGTGCAGAGTGCGTTGGCTGCCTATCAGCAGCTGACATCCGCAGGCAGGAGTTCTGTTGCAAATGATATAATCCTGGGGCTGTATACTCCATTGAACAATGCTTCCGGCTTCCCGAATACCGCTTCCGCGATAAACAGGCTGTTCACCGGTCAGTCAAGTGATGACAGGGGACTTAAGATATTGACCAGGGTCTTGTCCAATATATCATCAGTATCGGGTGCATATGCAATCGACGGCAGCAGCGATACCACAAAGCTGGATTTCAGCCTGACAGGGTATGACCTGCTAAAAGGCAGTGAATCAAGCTTTATTGATTGTTTTGATACTCTTAAAGCAGCAATCGGTCTGTATAACGGCAGTACGAGCTTTGACAAGCTGCTCGGCTGTATAAGGGATACCGTCAATCTGTATCCTGGTGAGGTCAGCAGTTTCAAGACCTACCTGCAATCCAACGGCAGTATTTACAGCGGGAACAATCCTTCAACGGTTGGGACGGGAACCGCGGCTTCTACAATTTCGCCTTCCTCCTTTTTTATGATAGGGAGCACCCAGCTGCCGGGCGACATTACCTTTACAGGAGCCAGCGATGTACAAAGTACAACAATCAAAGCAGCCATCAGCACTTTTTCACCGGGGAATACCCTGGCGTACAGCACGTTTGGGCCAAAACTGAAGCCCAATACAACCTATAACTTCATGCTGAAAACAAGGCTTGTAATTCAGGGGCAGGATGAAAAAGAGTCCACCTTTACCGCGATCCTTCCTGTTACAACTGCGGTAGGAGCAGTTGTGCCCCCTGATGAAGCAACAATAAGGCCTCTTGCTCCGGACGACTTTGCAATTGCAAAGGATGATAACGGAAATCCCATCATCAGCGGTTCATCTGTAGCTTTTAACTGGATGAGAAAGGAAACCGGGGTCAAATACACCATAGTAAGTACTGTCTCTTATACACATCTGACGCTGCCG
>CALMWN010000059.1 GCA_937873555.1 uncultured Clostridia bacterium | reverse complement strand
GTTTGACTGTACTGTATGATTGTCTGGTTTGGAAACCTATTCCACAGCAGGTAGACAGGAATCGAAAATAACAACATGATAGGCAATGACAGCAGCTCAGACAGCCACAGATCCTGGTTTTTCGGAGGTTCTATTATAGCCGGCATATAAGTAATATGAATAATGAGCCTGCTTATAAATATAAGCAGTATAAGTTGTTTATAGGTGATTCTGCCGTCTTCCAGCATGCTGCTTTTCTCCTTTCTCTAATTTTTTGTGTCATCCTCAGGCGGCTTCGGCATCTGGCCAAATTTTTCCCTCACAGGATTTTTTACTCCCAAAACACGGGGTCTTGTGAACATAGCCCACCAGGGAACCCTGATAAAGACATCCTTCATATCGGAAAAAGTTGCAGGTGCAAGTGGCGATGTATAGGGAACACCAAAAGAACGAATGGAACACAGGTGGGTAAGGATTCCTGCAATACCCAGCATGATTCCAAATTGCCCGGAAATTCCTGCCATAATGAGTATGAGAAGTCTTGAAAGTGCACTTACATCGGACAAAGCCGGAACTACAAAAGAAGAAATAGCTGTAAGAGCCACCACAACTACCATGGGAGCACCTATCAGTCCTGCCGAAACAGCAGCTTCTCCTATAACAAGGGCTCCGACGATACTCACTGCCTGTCCGATGGGCCTTGGCAAACGGACCCCGCCCTCTCTCAGTATTTCATATATAACCTGCATCATAAAAGCTTCCACGAAGGCAGGAAAAGGTGTTCCTTCTCCGGCAGCGGCTATAGTTACCAGAAGTGCCGGAGGCAGCAATTCCTGGTGAAAAGTGACAACGGCAACATACATGGCAGGTAAAAAAACAGACATAAAAAAGGCCAGCCATCTTAACCATCTGATAAATGTGGCATAAAATGGACGTGAATAGTAGTCCTCGCTGCTCTGAAAAGCTTCTACAAATAAATGGGGTACAGTCAGCACAAAAGGTGTCCCGTCAACAAGGATTGCCACCCTTCCTTCCAGCATTTTTGAACCTACAATATCAGGTTTTTCGGAGTTTCCAACTGTCGGGAAGAGGGAAAATGGTGCATCCTCTATGAATGACTCTATATAGCCCGATTCCAGTATGGAATCGGTTTCGATTCTTTGAAGCCTTTTCTTGACTTCCCTGACAATTTTATCATTTGCAATTCCTTTTATATATGCAACACAGACGTCGGTTTTGGTTTGTTTACCAATCTTCATAGGTTCCAATTTCAAATTCGGATTTTTGATTTTTCTCCGCAAAAGTGCGGTATTGGTGCGGAGGGTTTCAACAAAGCCTTCCCTCGGCCCCCTCACTACCGCCTCGGTGTCCGGCTCGTCAACTCCTCTGGTTTCCCAGCCGCGGATTGATACAATAAGGGCTGCATCAGAACCATCAATGAATAATGCAGCATCTCCCGATAAAATTGCATCAACCGCATCTTCAAGTGACCTGACTTCTTTTACGCTGGCAACGGACAATGCACATTCCTTGACAAACATATATGCATTATTCTTATTTATATCCCGGTTGGGCTGTGCAAGACGTGCATCAAGCATCAGGGACTTCATCAGGCTTTCATTGACCGCTATCTTATCTACAAGGCCGTCTACCATTACCAGAAAAGCCTCTATCTGCTGTTCAACCCCAATCTTGAACTCCCTTATTACAATATCGCTGCAGTTTTCAAAAACAGCCTTTATGGAGTTTAGGTTTACTTTCAAATCCTTTGACAAAGGCTGAGTGTCTTTTGAAGTTTTATCTTGTGTAGTTTTATCTTGTGTAGTTTTATCTTGTGTAGTTTTATCTTTAAAAGTTTTTTGTTTATTATTCTGAAAACCTGATAGTTTTATTTTTTTTATTACTTTACGAAACATATTGCACCTTCATTTTTGTATATTATGTAGATTAAAAGCCTTATTTACCATCATACCTATTATTTTCTTTATCATGCATTTTTATTTATTCAAGGATTTTTTGAATTTGGTATATGTTTTTTATTATCGATTTCAAATTGAAACTATGTTTACTGATTTTGTAATGTAAGCTTTAGCTTTAAATAAATACTCAATATTTAAACATACTTTATTTGAGCAGTTAAGAAATATCATAGGAGGATCGGGAAAGGTCACTCGATTTTGCATTCACTCTACTTAATAAATGATGACTACAACTAAAAAAATACCTGGATTTCCGGATAACAATCAAGCTTATCATTCCATAAACGAATGCATTTAAAGCCCCGAACCAGGGATTTATTGCACTTGTAATCTGAATGGAAGCATCTATGCAAAAGTGAGATAGGAACGCTATAAGCAGATAGCAATATTTATTGTTCATTACACCATATAATACAACCAAGGTTAGTGCCATTTGAATGAATATAATAAATATCCTGTCAATCCCTCCCAGGAGAAATGCTGCAGGCATCGTATGAATCAGGCTCATCTTCACCTGCTGCAAATTTTCCGTGGATAACATGGAAGCGGCTGCACTGTCAAATACTCTTGCATGTATCATCAAGCTGAGTATCAGATTGCCTGTGTAACTTAAGCCCGCCAATACCATCATTTCAAATCCGCCATAACCAATTCCGTAAGCTATTCCGTTTTTCCATTCCAGTGCATCATTTAATACAAACTTAAAGCTGAAAAAGCGGGATAACTCATCGAAAAAGCTGTTTACAACGCCTAATACGAGCCCTGTATATACAATATTGTTGTTGATACTGCTAAACCACGACTGATATATAACATAATTCAATAAAGTCACTCTGAATGCAACCTGAATTGCCAAAAAAACAAATGCGCCGAATATTACAATTTTTAATGAAATTCCTTCCCTCAACAGAAAAAATCTGTACAACAGGACCGGAAAAGTAAAGCAAATCACTAAGGATAGTATCATGTAATAAATTGCCTGGCTGGTAACCATAATATAACCTCCTGCGGGCTCTTTTCATACTGAACCATGAATTTGTGTTTTAAAACTCATTGAATCCTTAGAACAAAAATAAACCGGCAATGCCTGATCCAAGAATAATATAGAGGGGATGTGCTTTTGTTTTCAGCATCAATCCGAAAGCCAATACGCCGACAATAACACTTTTTACATCCACAATGTTTTGGCCGCCGATAATTCCATTTGCTACGGTAAACTTTATCACTGCATATATGATGAGTGCCGTTATCGTTGGTTTGAGACCATAGAATACGGCTTTTACCAGTCCATAGTCCTGATATTTGAAAAGTAATTTCCCAAGTATCAGGATAATAATAAGTGATGGCAAGGTTACACCAATGCATGCCAGTAGAGCCCCTGCAACGTTATCTAGACTGTACCCTATCATGGTGGCGCTGTTGGATGCGATCGGACCCGGAGACATGGCGGATACGGCAATGACATCTGTAAATTGCCTGTCACTAAGCCACTGATGTACCTGCACTTCCTTTCCAATAATAGGGAGCATGGAATATCCGCCGCCAAAACTTATCAACCCTATTTTAAAAAATGTTACAAGAATATCAATATATTGCATCATTCTCCTTCTCTCTTTCCCGAAAATTTCTCCCTGACCTTTACAATCAATATCCCTGTCACGGCTCCCGATAATATCACAAACACGATATTCAGTCTTGAAAACGCATTGAGGATGATGGTAAAAATCACGCATATTGCCCAAGACATCCTGTCTACAAGGGAAACCTTACCCATCTTCATCACAGCTACAGCAATGAGGGAAACAATCAACGGTCTTATCCTTTTCAACGTTGCCTATATGT
>CALMWN010000058.1 GCA_937873555.1 uncultured Clostridia bacterium | reverse complement strand
TCATGATAGAAAGAGAAGAGATGCAGGGAGTCGTCAAAAAATATAAAAAGCCTACAGTAATATTATACCATAGGCTTGATATTTATTAAACTTCTAAATCTTCTTCCTCCTCATCATCATCCGGAACATGTGCATCCACACTTTTTAAGGAAGCCTGGTTGAAATTCTCTCTTATCTTCTTTTCTATTTCCGCGGTCATCTCCCTGTTTTCCTTCAGGAACTGTTTGACGTTTTCCCTTCCCTGCCCGATCCTCTGACCGCTGTATGAAAACCATGCGCCGCTTTTGTTCACTATATCAAGGTTTACCGCAACGTCCAGTATGTTTCCTTCTCGTGATATCCCCTGTCCGTATACTATGTCAAATTCCGCTTCCTTGAACGGAGGGGCGACCTTGTTCTTTACAACCTTTACCTTTGTCCTGTTGCCCACCATATCTGTTCCCTGCTTGATTGTTTCTATCTTTCTTACGTCAAGCCTGACTGTGGAATAGAATTTCAACGCCCTTCCGCCGGGAGTGGTTTCGGGGTTACCGAACATTATTCCTACTTTTTCACGCAGCTGGTTTATAAATATTGCAGTTGTCTTTGACTTGTTCAAAACCCCTGCCAGCTTCCTCAAAGCCTGGGACATTAGCCTTGCCTGCAGGCCTACGTGAGCATCTCCCATTTCGCCGTCAATCTCGGCTTTTGGTACAAGCGCTGCCACAGAGTCAATGACAACTACGTCAATTGCACCGCTTCTGACAAGCGCCTCCGCTATTTCCAATGCCTGTTCGCCCGTATCAGGCTGGGATACGATAAGGTTGTCTATATCAACGCCAAGATTTTTTGCGTATACCGGGTCAAGTGCATGTTCAGCATCTATATATGCAGCTTCTCCGCCTGCCTTTTGAGCTTCTGCGACAATGTGAAGGGCTACGGTGGTTTTACCGGAGGATTCGGGTCCGAATATTTCAACTATCCTGCCTCTCGGAACGCCGCCGACTCCAAGAGCTATATCAAGGCCTAGTGCGCCCGTCGGTATAACCTCGACATTCATATGAGTGCTTTCACCAAGCTTCATTATGGCACCCTTGCCAAACTGCTTTTCTATCTGTCCCATTGCCATTTCCAACGCTTTTTTCTTTTCAATCATATTATCGGAATCCTCCTTGTAAGAACGAATCGAACATTTGTTCTTATTTATTATATAATAATATATATACCGAGTCAATGATAATTTGTATTTTATTCCATTTATTTATGACTTTTTCCCGAATATCCTCCTGAACCTGCCGGCTACCGTGTTGTAAATATATGATGCTTCCTCCACCTTCATAAGGAGTACGACCGCGAAGTAAACCACTGCTCCCGCCGTTGTTTCAATTGTCAAATGAATAAGCTGAAGTGCTTTGGCAGACGCGCTTATAACCTTGAAGCCGCCGCCAAGGGGAAGCAGCATATCCAGAAGGTATACAGCAATTCCCATGATTATTGAAGCGGGAATTACCTTGCACAGGAATACTCCCAACCTTTCCAGGTATATTCCCTTCATTTGACGGTTCAATATGAAAAGCAGCAGAACCGCATATACGACGCTGGTTATCGAATAGGCAAGTGCTATGCCTGCCGCCCCAAGTGAGGTAAAGGTCATGAAAGCATAACTCAGCAGCGTATTCAGAATTACGTTGCTCAAGCCGATATATAGGGGCGTTTTTGAATCATTGTTCGCGTAGAATGCCCTTACCATGATGGCAACTATGGATTGTGCCACAAGGGCTACGGAAAACAGCATTAGAATATCGGCTGTCATGGATACGGCATTTTCGTCCACCTCCCGGGTTATCTGGAAGAATGTCCTTATCACAGGCTGCTTCAAAACCATCAAGCCCACTGCGGATGGGATTGACAACAACAAGACCGTCTTTAAGCCGCTCATCAATGTGGATTTATAGCTTTCACTCTCTCCCACCGCCAGACGTGCCGACAAGGTAGGCAGCATCGCAATGCCGATGCCCTGTGCGAATATCCCGAGAGGCATCTGCCATGTTTTATTGGCTACATTAAGTGCAGTTACGCTGCCTGCCGTGAGAAAGGTCGCAAATCTTGATGAAATTATCAGATTCACCTGTACTATCGATGAAGATATGAGGGACGGTATTGCCAGCTTCATCAATTTTATGAAACCGGGGTGCCTGACATAAATTTTGAATTTATAGAATTTAAGGTTGTTTAGCGCAAATACAAGTTGAAAAATAAAGTATATGATAGAGCTGAACATCACTCCATATGCCACAAGTTCAACATTTTCCGTACTTTTCCCTCCAAAGACAAGTATGCTCAGTGCACTGCCGACATTGTAAACAGTTGGACCATAAGCCGAGGATGCAAACCTGTGGTATGAATTCAATACTCCGTTGGCAAGCCCTGCAAGCATCAGGAATGCCACCGAGGGGAATAATATCCTGGTCAGTCTGATTGACAATTCAAGCTCTACAGGCTTTTGTTTCCCGTAGCCTGCAGCAACTATGTTTACAAGCTCGGGCGTAAAGATCATTCCAAGTATGCAGACAAAAATCATTGCTATAAAGGATATGTTGATAAAAGTCCCAACAGCCTTCCAACCGTCCTCTTCCTGTCCATTTTCAAGGTAGCCGGATAAAACCGGTATCAAAGCCGCAGCGATTGTTCCCCCTACTAGCAGATTGTACATCAGGTCGGGAACAAGGAATGCGATATAATATGCGTCAGCTATGTGCCCGAAGCCAAGCTTGCTGGGTATCAGCATCTCCCTGAAAAACCCGGTCAGCCTGCTGGCTATTATTGATGACATCACTATGATTGCAGCTCCTGTCAGTCTTCTCTTTTGCTGAATTCCCAAAATAATTTCCTCCTGATTTATTTAAAATCACATGTTCTCCCTGTCAATAATATAAAGCCTGATCAAATTAAGAGCCTGTACCACAGTCGAATTTCTTATCCTTGCCCTGTTGCCGGTCAGCCGCAATTCCTTGCATATGGTGTCATGCTTGTCTGCAAGCGCCACATAAACAAGTCCTACAGGCTTTTCTGCCGTTCCGCCGTCAGGCCCGGCAATTCCTGTTACAGCAAGTCCGATATCGGTTCCCGCTAAAGCTCTTACTCCCTTCGCCATCTCAATTGCGGTTTCCCTGCTTACTGCTCCATGTTTTTGAAGGGTTACAGGGTTGACTCCGAGATTTTCGATTTTAGCCTCATTGCTGTATGTTACAAACCCTCTGTTAAACACCTTCGATATTCCCGGGATGTCTGTCAGCCTCGCTGCAATCATGCCGCCTGTGCAGGATTCGGCCAGTGATACCGTGATATTGTTTTTTATAAGCAGTTCACCCACTATTTCTTCCAAATCCCTGTCATCTATTGAATAAACCTTGCTTCCAAGCTTATCAAGAATCAATCTTGCCACAGGCTCGATCATGGCCTCTCCCTCAGCTTCGCCGGAGCATTTTGCCGTGATCCTCAAGGTAACCTCTCCCTCTTTGACATAGGGTGCTATCGTGGGATTCGTCTGGTTCTCGAACAGTTCCTTGAATTCCATTTCAAGTGCGGATTCCCCGACACCTATTATTCTCAGGAATCTCGATACCAGCCTGTATTCGGCCTTGCTTCTGAAATAAGGTATAACTCCATCCTCGAACATCGGCTTCATTTCCCTGGGAGGTCCCGGCATCATTATTACCGCTTTATTTCCCTCCTCAAGTATGCAGCCGGGCGCTGTGCCGTTGTTGTTTTGGAGTACAATTGCACCCTCCGGCATGTTAGCCTGTTTCAGGTTGTTCTCGGTCATTACCCTGTTGGTCCTGGCAAAGTGCCTTTTCAACCTTTCCAGACTTTCCTCATTGAGAACCAGTTTTCTCCCGAAGGCTTCCGCTACAGTTTCCTTCGTAAGATCATCCTGTGTAGGACCAAGTCCCCCTGTCATTATTACGACATCAGACCGTTTCAGCGCAAGGCTTAAGGCTTCCTTCAACCTGTTCGGATTATCGCCCACAACGCTGTGGTAGTATACACTCACACCTACATCCGGTAGCCGGCCTGAAATATATTGCGCATTGGTATTTGCTATCTGCCCCATAAGCAGTTCTGTTCCAACTGCCAGAATCTCTGCAATCATTTCTTCTCTCCCCGTTAAAAAAAATGCTGAATTCAACTTATACAGCTATTGCCTATTATATCAATTTGAAAGCCATATAATCAACAAAAACGTTTGAACCTCTGCATTTCCGCAAGTGATCGGTTAATATTGATAATTTGGAGCCTTTAACGTTTTATTGTGTATTTTTAACAAAAAACTCATATCAATGTTAGAAAAGAGTTGTCTTTTTTTCAGGCAATGCAGATGTTAAAATGAATTTATATTACTTATATTTACATGGTGTAAAGGGTGAATTCAATGAAAAATACCGTTCAGACTCTAAAGAATATTGTTGACAATGTAGAAAAGGTGATTATCGGTAAGAGAAATTCCATTGAACTGACAGTCATTTCACTTATATGCAACGGCCATGTTTTAATCGAGGACGTGCCGGGAGTTGGCAAAACCAGCCTTGTATCTTCGATTGCGAAATCAATCAACGCTTCATTCAAAAGGATACAATTCACACCGGATATTCTTCCTTCCGATATTACCGGATTTTCGATATTCAACCAGAAATCCGGAGATTTCGAATACCGTCCCGGCGCCATAATGAGCCATATAATTCTGGCTGACGAAATCAACAGGACATCGCCTAAAACTCAATCAAGCCTCCTTGAAGTAATGGAAGAAAACCAGGTTACTGTCGACGGCAGCACTTACAAGCTGCCAAAGCCTTTTATGGTGCTTGCCACCCAGAACCCGATCGAATATCTCGGCACATATCCTCTGCCGGAGGCTCAGCTGGACAGGTTTTTCATGAAAATCTCATTGGGATATCCCTCAACAGCAGAGGAAAGCAGCATACTTTCGAGATTCCAGGTGGCCAACCCCATCGAATCACTTCAGCCTGTGGCATCAGGAAATGAAATAACTTCCATACAGGAAGAGATTAAGAATATTCATGTCGACAGGAGTCTTAACAATTATATAGTCGATATTGTTAACCAGACACGCAGGCATCCTGATGTAACGCTTGGGGCAAGCCCACGCGGTTCGTTGTCTCTTTTCAAGGCATCCCAGGCTCTGGCCTTTTACAATGAAAGAAGCTATGTCCTTCCTGACGATGTCAAAAAAATGGTCATACCGGTTTTATCCCACAGAATCATTTTAAAGCAGGAAGCCAAGCTCAAAAAGATATCCGCAGTTGATATTCTTACTTCCATAATCAATAAAACAAATGTACCTGTGGTGGATTATGCAGAGAATAAATAGGATTCTTTATGCGGTTTTGTTTTTGCTTTGCCTTATATTCATATACTTTTTCGGCGGAAAAGTCCCCTATATGTTCTTTTCCGTCGTAGTTGTGCTGCCCCTGGTTTCTTTTGCCTATATCCTGCTGATTTTTCTACGTTTCAAATTTACCCAGGATACCGATAAGAAATTTATAATGAAGGGTGACAGGGTTAATTTCCTGTTCAGCATACATAACGAGGACCTGTTTTTTTATCCTTATATGAAGGTAGTTTTTTGCGGCGCTGAAACCATTTTCGCACAGCAGTTCCAGAGTAAAAGCCTTTCAATTCTTCCCTTCAAACGGAAAACCTTTTCCTTTGAACTGGAATGCAAGTACAGGGGAAGCTATGAAATCGGCATCAAATCAGTTGAAATTGAGGATTTGCTCGGTATATTCAAGCTCCGGTACAACGTTTCGGAGCCAAAATATATAAATGTCTATCCCAGAATAATCCACCTTGACAGGTTCAAGCTGGATAACAGTTTTATTTCCGAATCATATTACTCCCTTAATAACCAGTATGAAGACATGTCCTCAATCTCCGACATTCGGAAATACAGCTATGGAGACAGCATCAAAAAGGTTCACTGGAAGCTTTCTGCAAAAATGAATGAAATCATGGTCAAAAACTTCCAGAACACTTCCGAAACAAGTGCGATCCTGATACTGGACCTGAAAAGCAGCAAATATTCTGTTGAAGAAAAAACAATAATTGAAGACAAGATAGTTGAATCCATTGTCTCGGTCATTCATTTCTGCCTTAACAACTGGATACCTGTAAACCTTGTATACTACAAGGAAAAGCTGGTTGACATCGCTGCAAAAAATCCTCTGGATTTCGATGAAATATACAAAGTCATGTCCAAAATCAGCTTTAATGAAAAAATTGATCTGAAGGATATAATGGATGTTTATTTTAATACAAATATAAATAAAACGAATGTAATATTATTCACTTCCAATCTGGGCTACGAACTCTATGATGAAATATACAAGCTGAGATTTTCAGGTTATGATGTAAGTCTTGTGTATGTTTCGCCTGAAGAACTTACCGGAGAGAAAAATCCGGAGGCGGACAGCATACTGTCTTTTTTACCTGAAATAGATGTCACAGGCTATAAGATAAATATAAACGATGATATAAAAGCAGTACTGGAGGGCAATCCATGATCGGGAAAAGCACCCTTCAAAACTACATAATCAATTTGCTGCTGGCTCTTCTGGCAAGCTTCAGCTTTGTCTATGCATTGACAAGTTCGTTAAGGTTCAAATACCAGCTGTTTACCATACTGCTGTGGTTGATTGTATTTTTGGGAGCTTTTTCACTTGTCTTCTTAAACAGGCTGTCCATGCTGCTCTCAGCATCAGCGGTCATATTGTCTCTTGGTTTGGCAGCAGGCTATACCGCATTTAACCATGTTTTCCTGAAGACAATCTCTGCTCTATATACCGGAATTAATGAATTTGCCGTCTGGATTGCCGACTATGTTTATGGGGACCAGGTGCTGATTGAAAAATATGAGCATTATCTTGTATTGCTTCTTTGTTTTGCTATAGCGCTCCCGGTATATCTTTTCACATTGAAGAAGTTCAACTTTTATGTCATCCTTGTGGGAGGCTGTACACTTTTTGTCTCGCAATGGATCATGGAGTTCTTTATAAGCTATGCTGCGTTTTATATATTCCTTGGCTGCATCATAGTGTATTATTTCAAGTATATATTTATACGGAAATATTCAAAAGAGTCAAACGAATATGTATATCCCGAACAGTTTACGTTATGGGTGCTTCCAATAGCCGCAGCGGTAGTACTGCTTTCATTAACAATGCCTTCGAGCCAGAAGCCGTTGGAATGGCAATGGCTTGATGATAAAATCACCAGGGTAGTTGACTATTTCAATACAAACTATAACTACCAGGCTTTTGATTTCTTTTCTGTCTCAACCGCAGGATTCGGTGATAACAACGGTAAACTCGGGGGTAAGGCGCGCCTTGACAAGACCCTTGTCCTTAGTGTGAATTCTCCCAGAATGACATATCTCAAAGGGTCAACCAGTGATTTTTATGATGGTACCAGGTGGACCGGCACAAATAATGAAAAATTCCTGTATCAGATGACAGGCAGGAATCAGAATTTTGATTTGTATGAATCGGAAATCGGCATACAGCTTCTGTCCAACAGAAGGACCTCCCTTGAAGATTTTCTCAAGAAGGAAGATATCGAAGTGACTTATGAAAACATAAGGACAAGGTCGATTTTCATCCCTTCAAAGGCAGATTCCTTCAAATTGAACAGTACAATGGACTATCAGATTCTCACCGATGCAAACGGAATTCTTTCATCGGATAGAACGCTTGGCAGAAACTTCAAATATTCAATTACTTCATACAGCATGAATTATAATGACGAAAATTTCAAGAATCTTTTGAGAAAGAGTAAAAAGGGTTTTTACAATGATATTATCAACGAAGCAAAGCGTGTAATGTCACAGCGCCGTTTCGTCAGTCCCGACCGGTTTTACATCGCTCCAAGGATATCATATAATGATATCCAGACATTCCAGGCATATGCAGGCGAGGTTTATTCAAAATACCTCCAGCTTCCGGACACCCTGCCAAAAAAGGTAAAGGACCTTGCTTCGGAAATCACGTCAAAATACACTGTCAATTATGACAAGGCACGAGCAATAGAGCAGTACCTTTCAAGCAATTATCCGTATACCCTGAACACAAAGTCAACTCCGAAAGGCAGGGATTTTGTGGACTATTTCCTTTTTGACCTTAAACAGGGCTACTGTACGTATTATGCTTCTGCCATGGCAATAATGTTAAGGAGTGTCGGCATCCCCGCAAGGTATGTAGAAGGCTACATCCTACCCCCTTCTCCCGAATCGGAAACGACTTACCTGGTGACCAACCAGCAGGCACATGCCTGGGTGGAGGTTTATTTTGAAGGCTTCGGATGGCTTCCCTTTGAGCCACTTCCCCCTTTGTCTCATCCTTTTACAGCGACAATAGTACGACAGGAGTGTTTACGCAGGAATTCCTCCAGGATCCTGATATGAGCGATTATATTGACGAACTTGAGAATTACGGCAATCCCGGAATCGGCGGTTTTGAGCCGGAAAGCGACGCAGGAAAGACCCTGCCTTCGAAGGAAGAGATTATATTCATTGCAATACTTGCAGTTATCACGGTCTTATTGTCAATAATCTCATTCAATTTCATAAAAAGCAGGATGTTGTTTTTAAAATCCGTGAAATTGCAGCCAAGAGAAAGCATTCTGGCATTCTACAAGCATTATGTGATGCTGCTCTCCGCGCAAAAGCTCAGGATAAAACCGGGCGAAACCGCCCTGCAGTATTCCGACCGTGTTGACGAATACTTTCTGTTTGGCAGCCCCGGCTTCAAGGCAGTGACGGGGATATTCGTAAAAGCCCGTTACAGCCTTGAAGAGATAAGCGATGAAGACAGGAAGCTTGTGTTCAGGTTCAATAAAACTTTGAAGGAAAAATCAAGAGCCAATCTCGGAAAGTTTACTTTCTTTGCGTACAGGTATCTTCTGGGAAAATTCTGAATCAGAATCATTTTTTATTTTTGTAACGCAGATACATAAATGCAGCAGCAGCTGTAGTGCCATTTATAACCAGAATCATAAGAACAACAACAAATTCCGGAGCATCAAAGCTTATAAACGGAAGCAGGATAGCTCCCAAGGAAAACAACGCCAATGCAAAATATAATATTATCTTGAAATAGA
>CALMWN010000057.1 GCA_937873555.1 uncultured Clostridia bacterium | reverse complement strand
CATTATAATGTCTGCAGCTGCGTTATATTTTTCAAGATCCCTTGAATACCTTCTGAACTGCTTCATTTTACTGTTATGGATTTCATCATCTACGGGGGTTGTTCTCACCCATATCACAGTTATGCCAGCTTTTTTCATCATAGCCAGGACATCCTTTAAATTCTGCTTGTATTTTTCAATGTCAACTTGATGCTTTCCCGTTTCAGGGCCGGTTTTAATATCATGGAGTCCACAGTTCAAAAGGAGGATATCATAGTTCATAAGTCCATCCCTGTTTTGCTCTGTCAGGAAATCCAGTACCATTCCGCTATCTCCGCCGTTTGCTCCCATCGGATTGTTGAGGTCCTTCAGGGCAAGCTCTTCTCCACCCTTGCGGTCATATTCGAAAGTGCCTTCAAGCATGTTTTTAAGGCTTGGACCGTAGTGTATCGATATACTATCCCCCAGGACAAAAATTTTTTTCAAAACCATAGCAACCCCCTCATTCAATATCAGTTTGAAATATTCTCATAAGCTACCATTTCAAAGCTTATAACCCTATCACCATATTTTTCAAAAAATATGTCTTCAATTTTATCCCTTACATTATTCAAATATTGTTCAGGTACTATTATATACTTTATATCTGCCCTTTCAAAGTTCAAATACTTTCCGGCGTGTGTTCTGCTGTTGGACTCTCTGTCTTTGATTTCTGATCCGGACAATGCTTCAATAAATCTCCACTCCCGCTCCTCATGGAACTCGAACTCCCGGAAAAAAGGCACTATATACCCTAGAGCATTTTGCACTTTTGTTTTATCTTTTATATCCTTCAGCAAGATCCTCAAGCCCTCCCCAAAACCAAGACAGGTCCTGTCCAGGTATATCACCGGCTGCGCATGATTCTTAAGAGCCCATTCCTTTGATAATCCGATCCCAAACCTGCCGTAATTCTGCATCTGTGGATAAATGTACCCCAAAGGAATTTCGGTAAGGCATATTATCGGAGTAACAAATTTTATCCTGAATTCCTCGGGCAGAGTTTCTATATACTCCAGTGATTCTTTATCATTACAATTGAATTTCAGACCATTCCGTATAATACTTAGAAGTATCCCACAACATTCTTCAGGTGTTTTATCCCTGCCTGTAAAGTGAAATAGACAATCCGAACCGTAAGCTGCCATAGCGTTCCTCGTCATTTATTCTCTCAGTCTTTGCCGTCACTGTTTTCAGCAACCTTTACATGATTATGGGTAAATAGATGATCCATGCAGTATTCATAATCACCCTGGCATTTCGAACAGTACCTGAAATCCATTTTGGGGTCGGACTTTTCAGTTTTTCCGCATACGGTACACCTATGAATTGTAAAATCCTTCGGCATTTCTGCACGGAAACTCTTCCTGTTATAGTATACCTGCCTGTTTGTCCTTGACCGGGTGAATATGTCCTTCCCGAAAAACACAAAGTAGTTCAGTACGGAAGCTACCGCTGCAGCTTTAAACGGCATGGAACTGAATAAAACCGTATAAACCAGGAAAGCCCAGTTCAGCCAGGCAAGGTACTTTACTTTTACCGGCAGTATAAAGAAAAGCAGCAGCTCAAAATTGGGAAAGAGGTATGCAAATGCCAGAAAAAGCGACAAGTTCAGATAAACCGCTGTGGCTCCGATCCCTGTTATAAATGCACCTATGGTAGTACCTGCCATTCCAATAAGGTAATAGAGATTGAACCTGAAGCTTCCCCATTCATTCTCGAGTGAATTCCCCACCATATAATAAAAATATAGTACAAAAACAATCCAAAGCATGGATGCTGACGGAGGTATGAATATATATGTGATCAGTCTCCAAATCTCCCCCCTTGTAACCAGGTCAGGGATAAGCAGCAATTTGCTTTCGATTAAACCTCTGGTATCGATAAATCCAATCAGGTAAACTGCCAGATTCAAAGATACGATATATGTCATCAACCCTTTAATGGCATGTCGGCCAAATTTGCGCTCCAGCCTATCTATCCAGTTCATAATGATACCCCTTCATTACGCTCTACTTTTATTATGGTTCTTGTAATGTGCTATTATACCACAAGCTTCCAAAACTATTTTTTGCAATTGTCCAGTATTACCTTCGTCACCTCATCAATTCCTTTCTTAAAGGCAGACTTGGACATTGAAATTGTATAAACTTTCCTGTTACTGTGAACTTGGCGGATATTTTCCAAAAAAGCTTCCCTGTTCAGATCTTCCTCCATCAGCACCCTGGAAAAGCCCTGTTTTTCAAAGGAACGTGCGTTCAATATCTGGTCCCCGCGGCTTACCAGCTTTGACAGAGGAATAAGGAGGTTTGGTTTTTTAAGTGCCAGTATCTCAAATAATGAAGTCGAGCCTGCCCTGGCAACTATCAAATCAGCCATGGAAAACAGATGAGGCAGCTCTTCATTCACATACTCAAACTGGCTATATCCGGTTATTCCTTTCAGATTAGCATCTACTCCGCCTTTTCCGCAGATATGGCAAATTTGAAATTCTTTCAGCAATTCCTCCAGGGACAGTCTTACAATAGAATTTAACACTCCAGAGCCCTGGCTGCCTCCTATTATCATCAGCACAGGTTTATCCGCTGTAAAACCGCACAGCTCTCTGCCGGTAGCAGGATTGCCTGAATACAGGCTTTCGCGTACCGGAATCCCGGTCAATATTCCCTTGTTGTTTTTAATATATTGCCTGGTTTCAGGGAAGGTAAAGCATATTTTTTCAGCAAAAGGCATGGACAGCTTATTCGCGAGTCCGGGCGTAAAATCCGACTCATGTATTATCACCGGTATCTTATTGAACCATGCCGCCCATACCACAGGGCAGGATACAAATCCTCCCTTGCTGAATACAATATCCGGTTTCACCTTTGTTATGATATTTACAGCCTGGAAAAAACCTTTACTGATATTGATAATGTCGGTTAAATTTTTAAAATCAAAATATCTTCTAAGTTTACCTGCACTAATTGTATGATAGGGAATCCCCTGGGTTTCTATCAACTGACGTTCCATACCGGTCCTTGTACCGATATAATGAATTTCAAAGCCCAGCTCCCTTAGTCTTGGCATGAGCGCAATATTGGGAGTGATGTGTCCGGCTGTGCCGCCACCCGTCATTATTATCTTCATATTCCTTCCTCATTCTCATATATACTGGATAATTTTCACATTATTCAGAATCACTCAGGTAAATTCATGTACTTTTTGAAACGAAGCTCATCAGCAGCTGTATTCCCTGTAGAATAAAAGTCAACCTTTCCGTTTCCGGATTCAATATCTAAGCAGCTTTCCACAAGCAGGTTCCTTAGATGTTTTACCGTACCCATACTGCCATCAATAATTAAGGTTTCCCTGGGAAATATTTTTCCCAGGAGACCTTTATAAAATGGAAAATGTGTGCAGCCCAACACAACGGTCCCATAACTGCCTATATCATAATCAGCCATTGCTTCCTTCAAATAAGGCAGTATGATTTCTTCATCAAAAACAAAGTCCTCCGCATACTCAACAAGTTGGGGAAGAGGCAGGGTATCCACTATATTCTGCGAATCCACTTTGGCAACAAGGTTGTTGAATTTTTCTTCTTTTATAGTCAAGGGTGTAGCCATCACCAGTACCCTTTTATTCATGCTGTGTTCAACAGCAGGCTTGACAGCAGGCTCCATTCCCAGTATTGGAATATCGTATTTCCTGCGTAAATCATTTATTGCTATACTGGTAGCGGTATTACATGCAACTACAAGGACTCCAACGCCCTGGCGCGCAATAAAATCTGCAGCCTCAAGAACGAAGCCCTTCACTTCCTCCTTGCTTTTCACACCATATGGAACATTAGCCGTATCCGCATAATATATATAATCAAGCTTCGGGAGAATCTTCAAAGCCTCCTTCAGCACTGTGATTCCTCCCATGCCGGAATCAAAAAAACCCACTTTCATTTCTTTTCTCCATATAATTATTTTACCTTGTATTCTGTACAAACGGATATTAACTGCTAAAATACAAATGCTGCTTGGTCATCAGCTGTGCAATCTTTCAATTCCTGCTTTTAACCATCGCACAATTTTTAGGGGACGCTTCTCAAAAATCCCCAATCAAGCTGCCTGATTTATCAGCTCGTCAAATATCCTCCCGTATTCCTCTCCATTCATCACAAGTTCATATCCCCTGCTGCACAGGTTTGAACATCCTGATACCGTTATGTTGTACATGTTCTCACATATCTCACGGTATCCTAACCCGCACAATACCCTCATGACATATGCGCATATCGCCCTGGACTCACCGACTCACGACTCAGGACGGAATTATCTTTATAAATGCTTTACGGCTTCTGGGCCCATCAAACTCACAGAAATAAATTGCCTGCCATTGTCCGAGTATCAACCTGCCATCCTCGACAAAAATCTGCTGTGAAAATCCAAACATGCTTGCTTTTATATGAGCCGCAGAGTTGCCTTCCACATGTGAATAGTTGTCCTCAAATGGAACCATCCTGTTAATTTCCATCAAAATATCGGAAGTAACATCTGGATCAGCATTTTCATTTATTGTGACACCCGCTGTCGTGTGCGGTATAAAGACTATACAAATTCCTGATTTTACTCCACTTTCCGTTACATATTTCTGAACACTGGATGTAATATCCACCATTTGGGTCCTGGACGAAGTCTTAATCCCAAAAGTATACATATTTTCCAACACTCCTTATCATAACCATATTAAAATAATATTATCATATAACACCGCTGCTTTATACAGCAAGGATGAAACATAAGTGGTTTCGCTACTTTATTCTATGCACATACCTTCCTGAAGAATGAGAAAAGCAGACATGCACACCAAAAGAGGACCAAAGGCTTTATTTCAAGCCTTTGGTCCTGCATTTACCATAAATAAGTGATATTACTTTTTGCTCTTTAAGTATTCATCTATTGATTTGGCAGCCTTTTTACCGGCTCCCATTGCAAGAATAACTGTAGCAGCTCCCGTTACGGCATCTCCACCGGCATACACGCCTTCCTTGCTGGTTGCACCGGTCTCTTCCTCCACAATTATACCGCCCCACTTTTGGGTGTTCAATCCCGGTGTAGTTGAAGTAATCAATGGATTTGGACTTTGCCCAATTGCAATTACCACGGTTTCAAGGTCTATTATATGCTCCGAACCTTGTTTTACAACCGGCTTTCTCCTTCCGGAGCTGTCAGGTTCCCCAAGCTCCATTTCAACACATTCCATACCTTTTACCCATCCGTTGTCGGTACCTATAACCCTGGTCGGATTAGTCAAAAGCTTGAATATGATACCCTCTTCCTTTGCATGATGTACTTCCTCAAGCCTTGCAGGCATTTCGGCCTCCGAACGCCTGTATATGATATAAACGTTTTCTGCGCCCAGACGTTTTGCACTTCTTGCAGCATCCATGGCAACATTGCCGCCGCCAACAACCGCAACATTATTGCCAACCTTGACCGGGGTGTCACAATCAGGAAATTTGTAAGCCTTCATGAGATTTATCCTTGTGAGGAATTCATTTGCTGAATACACTCCGTTCAAATTCTCTCCCGGGATGCCCATAAAACTAGGCAATCCGGCGCCCGAGCCGATAAAAATCGCTTCATAGCCTTCTTCAATAAGTTCGTCCAGGGATAAGACCTTCCCTATAACCATATTTGTCTTTATTTCTACTCCAAGCTGCCTGACATTATTGATTTCCTTCTGCACAAGCGCTTTGGGAAGTCTGAATTCAGGAATACCATACATAAGAACTCCTCCCGGTACATGGAAGGCTTCGAAAATTGTCACATCATATCCTGCCTTTGCAAGATCTCCTGCACATGACAGCCCAGCCGGCCCTGACCCGATTATGGCAACCTTTCTGTTCAATTTCTGTATATTCCCTACCTGTACATCATTGTGCTTCATATACCAGTCTGCAACAAACCGTTCAAGTCTGCCTATACCGACCGGCTCTCCCTTTTTACCTCTTACACAGTATTTTTCGCACTGTGATTCCTGAGGGCATACCCTTCCACATATTGCAGGAAGGCTGTTAGTCTCGGTAACCTTCTTATAAGCTTCTTCAAACCTGCCCTCTGCAACAAGCTTAATAAATTCAGGAATCTGCACATTTACAGGGCAGCCATCCACACATGGCCTGGTCTTGCATTGCAGACACCTCTGGGATTCCTCTTTGGCCATTTCCTCGGTATATCCCAGTGCAACCTCAAGAAAATTCCTGTTTCTTACCTTAGGGTCCTGCTCAGGTATCTTCACTTTATTAAGAGACATATTAGGCATTTGTTGCACCTCCCAATCTGCATACGTGGTCATCCATCGACTTTTTCTCTTCTGCCTTGTACATCTGCTGTCTTCGCATGGCTTCATCAAAGTCCACTTCATGCCCATCGAAATCCGGCCCATCCACACATGCAAATTTCGTTTTGCCTCCTACAGTAACGCGGCACCCTCCACACATTCCTGTGCCGTCAACCATTACAGGATTCATGCTCACAACAGTCTTTATCCCATATTCTCTTGTAAGATTGCTTACCACTTTCATCATTATCAACGGACCAATAGCAATAACCATGTCGTATTTATTGCCCTCTTCTATAAGCTTCTTTAAAATGTCAGTCACAAATCCCTTGTTCCCGTTTGAACCATCATCAGTTGTTATAAATAAACGGTTGCTCGCCGCAGTCATTTCTTTTTCTAATATAATCAGATCCTTGTTCCTGAAGCCTACTATAGAATCCACTTCTACCCCCATGCTGTGAAGTTTCTTTGCCTGTGGATAAGCTATTGCGGTTCCAAGTCCTCCTCCAATTACTGCAACCTTTTTCAATCCTCCGAGATGGGATGCAACTCCCAAGGGTCCTACAAAGTCGAGAAGGCTATCCCCTTCATTCATTGCTCCAAGGGCCTTTGTTGTCTTTCCAACCTCCTGGAATACTATGGTTACAGTTCCCTTCTCCTTGTCATAATCCGCAATTGTCAAAGGAATTCTTTCACCGTCTTCATCTATCCTCAGGATGATAAACTGTCCAGGCTCGGCTTTCCTTGCTACATATGGAGAGTCTATCTCCATAAGCTTGACAGAAGGATTTAATACTTCCTTCCTTACAATTCGAAACATCAAACAACCCCCTCTTACCAATTAGAAAATATTATTTGGTGCAGCATATGAGTTTAATTTTATATTTATAGCCTATTTAAGTCAACAAAGAAGATTAACCATTGATATAGCAGATATTGCGACTATTTATTCTAAATATTTAAATTCATATTATATAGTTA
>CALMWN010000056.1 GCA_937873555.1 uncultured Clostridia bacterium | reverse complement strand
CTGCTTATCAAGAGAAAAACAAGGTTTTTCAATACCTCTTTCAAGGTGGTTCAGAAATGAATTGAAAGAAATATTTGAAAGAAAAGTCCTTTCTCCTGATAGCATCTGCCTGAATTACATTGATAGAAATATTGTCGAAAATTTATGGAAAAGCCATTCATTGGGAGTACGTGAATATTCATCGGAATTATGGGCAATTCTCTTTTTCGAAGAATGGTCAAGAAGATGGTGTTAGCAATTATTAACAAAAATATTTAAAAGAAAAATCATATGTGCTGAAGACAGTGAGTTGATCTTTATAAAGAAAACTTTATTTGTTGCGGCATCTTGATATAGCGCTGGAATGGAAGTTAGATAATGGCAGATAGACATTTCTGGATCGATGGTGAAAAGGGAAGGCTTATGTGTTCTCTGAGTGAGGCAGAGAAAGGAATAGAGGATAACAAAAAGGGCATTGTTCTCTGCTATCCTTTTGCTGAAGAAAGGCTGAGAGTACATAGATTTTACATGAGCATGTCCGAGTTCCTCAGTACGAGAGGCTATAGTGTTCTTCGATTCGATTATTACGGTCAAGGAGATAGCGATGGGGAATTTTCTGAAAGCTCTATTGGTACGATGATCGATGACACAAGAGCGGTCTTGAGATATAGCGTTCAAAAACTGTCATTTGGCCAGGTCATTCTTTTTGGTTTCAGGCTTGGGGGGAATATCGCACTTGCAGTTGAACAGATCCCGGAATTATCCTCATATATAATCTTTGATCCTGTTACTAATTTTAAGAAGTACGCAGCTCAGCTTTTAAGACTAAATATTTTGACACAGATGCGAATCTACGGGAAGCCTCTCAAAACAACCAATGTTTTATTGGATGAACTAATAAATGGTCAGTGTCTTAATGTTGAGGGGTACGATATCAGCCACTTGATGTATAAGCAGATCGAATCATTTGATATTGAAAGATCAAAACCTTCTGGGAAAAACATCCTCCTGATTTCAAGCAATCCGGAAGATAAAGTTGATAATGAACTGGATAAATATAAGAGTGATCTCGGATTGCTTGGTTGCGAAATTCATTCAGGCTTTGTATCAGTAGCAAAATTTTGGAATGAAATAAATGCTTACGTTTATGATTCTTCTTTTATGCATGGTGTTTTGGATAAGCATTTTGCCTCACTGGGAAGTTAATATTCGATCTCTTATAAAATGTGTTTCATGTGGATATTTTTACCCTGTACAATGTCTATCTCTCATTTGATGAATGCCTCCACAGGAAAAACCATAACTGCTCCGGAAACTGGGGATGAGAATGTGTAAGTATATAGAAGAGGTAGTTGATAATAAATTTTTAAAAGAAACGATGGGAATACTTAGTTTCCCTCGAGAAATAACTGATAATAATACCTGCTTGATATTGGTTAATGCAGGGACAAGATCCCGGATAGGCCCCCACAGGCTATATACAGAGCTTGCAAGACGTTTTTCATCTATCGGATACACGACATTAAGATACGATAGTGTTTGCACAGGGGATTCATTAAGAAAAGTGCAGAATTATGATTTGGTTGATGAGCTATTCTTGGAAGTTGAAAAAGGGCTTTTTGTTGATGGCTTAATGGATTGTGTTGAAATGATTTTGGAAAGGATCCCTGAAAAAAAAATTATTCTTGGCGGACTATGTGGTGGGGCAATGACGAGTGTGTATACTTACATTGATCTACCAAAGCATATTAAATCACAAATTGACGGATTTTTCCTTTTGGGTATACCCATTTTCAATCTACAGGTTTTGGGTAAGAAAGCTCCTCTTATTCCCGAAGTTGCTGATAGCATAGCAAAAGGATATCTAAAAAAAATATTTGATCTGGACTCCTGGCGTAACCTTTTGAAAGGCGGAACAGATTTCCGATTGGCCCTGAATTCTATTTATTATAGTCTTCTCAATAAGATAATGAAAAGAAACGATGATTACCCCCCTAATATAAATATAAAGCTTGTAAAAGCTTTTGAGCAAATTGCCCAAGATAAAAAGAGATTATTCTTTGGGTATGGAGAACATGATATTCTGCTTAAAGAGTATGAATCGGGATTTGAGCAATTCATAGCAAACAACGTCAAGTCAATTAAAACATTGGATGAGAGATGCTTAAAGAAGTTTGTGGCATCCGATGATTCGCATAATTTATTTTATGACCGTTCTCGGGAAAGGCTTGTTAGTACATTTGATGGGTGGAGAAAGGATCCGTACACGGTGATATAATGAAACTGAACGTGCTGCATATATTGAACAAGCTGGCATTTGCTGGTACAGAAAAACAGGTTATAACGCTTTTTAATAATATTGATTTGGATAGTTTCAATATGTTCCTCTTTTGCTTTAATAAAACTGATATTTCCGCTAACAGTGTCATCCCCGATAGCATCCGCTACTTTGAGTATCAGCGAAGAGAAGGTATTGATTACGAGATAGTAAAAAGGATAGTCAGGATCGTTCAAGATAATTCGATAGATATAATACATAGCCATAACTGGGGTACTCTTTTCTATGCATTCATGGCAGCTGTCGTGACGAGAAGGGTCCACATCCATGGAGAGCACGGGAAAGAACATTTCTCAGAGACATCTCAAGGCAATTGGAAAAGGCTACTTCTTAAAAAATCCTCAGCAAGGATATCTGATTTTTTTATTACTGTTAGTGAGAACTTAAAAGAAGAACTAATCCAAGAATGGGGAGTAAGACAGAATAAAATTACAGTCATCAGGAATGGGATTGACTCGTTGCTATTCAAACCAGATCTGTCAGCAGGGGAGCAAATAAGAAAGGAACTCTATATAGGTGCAAACGATATTGTTGTAGGAACGGTTGGATGGCTGAGACCGATTAAAAACCAGAGTGCCATTATTCGAATCTTACCTGAATTGCTTAAAAAAAAGGAGAACTTAAAAGTTGTAATAGTGGGTGATGGAGAAGATAGGCATAAGCTTGAAAAACTCGCTCAAGAGCATAATGTGTCGTCGAATATTATATTCACAGGGCATAGAGAAGATGTAGAGAGTCTCTTGAATGCATTCGATATATATATCCAGGCCTCTCTCTTTGAGGGCATGTCGAATACAATCATGCAAGCAATGTCCGTTGGTATCCCTGTGGTTGCTATGAATGTAGGAGGAAATAGCGAATTGGTGAAAGATGGTATAACTGGTTATTTAGTCAAACCCGAAAGCTCGATTGTTTTAATTGAGCGAATTCTATATCTATCAAATAACAGGGATATTTGCAAAGAAATGGGAAAAAATGGTAGAGATATTATCACAAGAGATTTTTCAATAAACATGATGATTCGTTCGAATGAGGATGTTTACAGACGATTCAGTAAAAGATAACTGCCTATTAAAGAGTTACTAATAAGTGCATAATAAGATGGACAATCTTGGACGAGTATAGTAAGATCAATTCATGGAGAAGAAGACCGACTTAAGGCGATTGAAGCATACTGAGTTGACGGTATTTCGAGAGCAGGCATTGAAGCAGATACAGTCAGGCGTGAAGGTGGAAGAAGTATGCAAGGGAATGGGGGTATCACGCTCAGCCCTTTTTGGGTGGCTTTCCCGGTACCGTAACGGTGGATGGAGTGCCTTGGATGCCGGCAAGCGTGGTGGACGAAGGGCGAAGCTGGATGGGGAAAAACTGAAATGGATCTACGAGACGGTGGTTGATAAGGATCCTGTGCAACTGAAGTTTTCCTTTGCGCTATGGACGACGGTGTTGGTGGCGGAAGTAATATGGAAGCAGTATGGGATAAGATTGAGTCGGTGGAGTGTGATGCGGCTGCTGCGACAGCTCGGACTGAGTCCACAGAAGCCATTGCACCGAGCCTATCAACAGAATTCCGAAGCGGTAACGAAGTGGAAAGAGGAAGTCTATCCGCAGATAGTAGGAGAAGCCAAGAAGACGGGGGCCACGATATATTTTGGAGATGAGTCATCGATACGTTCGGATTACCATGCAGGCACCACCTGGGCACCGAAGGGAAAGACTACTGTGGTCAGGACTACCGGAGCCCGGTTTTCAGTGAACATGATCGAAGCAATTACAGCCCGTGGCTCAATGCGATTTATGACATACAAAGGGACCATGAATACTGAATTACTGAAGGAATTTCTCTTTCGTCTATTAAAGGATACCAAAGGTCCGGTTTTCCTTATTCTTGATGGCCATCCTGTTCACAGGAGCAAGGAAGTTGGTGAGTTCGTCCAAAGCACTCAGGGGAAACTCCAACTATTCTTCCTGCCGGGATATTCACCCGAGCTCAATCCCGTGGAGCAGACATGGAATTTCACAAAGAGGCACAATGTCGGAAGACGCATCATCAAAGGCCCTGATCATCTTAAAAGTCTTATCATCGGTGCCTTGCGAAAACTTCAGAAGCTTCCGTATATCGTCAGAAGCTTCTTCCGACATCCTGAGTGTGCTTATGCAAATATCTGAGTGCGTTCTATTATGCACTTATTAGTAAATTCATTAGAAAAAGGCTTGTACATATAATGTTTGATAATATTCTTGCAGATATTAAAAGGTTGAAACCTGGATTTGATCATAACAAATCTTTTTCGGAATTTATAAAGCTGGTACCTTTAAGAGAGCTATTTTCATATGTTTCTTCTCTAGAATTCCAGATTGTTTTAACCTA
>CALMWN010000055.1 GCA_937873555.1 uncultured Clostridia bacterium | reverse complement strand
TCATAGGACAATACCAAATTGAGAGATGCTGCAAATCAGGCATCTTTGTCCGAAAACAGATTTCTTGCAGGGATATCTCTTTTATGTTGTTGACAACTGGTACCTGGGAAATATAGTAGATAGGGTTTGCAGATACTGGAAACTATATAGGCAGTAATGTCATATTGAGTTGAATGATCCCCTAATTTTGCAGTAAAATTTTAACAATATCCTATCCAACCCCTTGCTACAAGGGCTTTTTTTATGTCAATATTAATAAATAAAAGTATTGCGAAAAATCGTGTAATGTGATATAATATTTGTGTATTCTTGCAAGCCAAATGGCGACAATATAATATTGTAGCACTCTGTACAGTGATGATATAAACAAGTTGTAGCTTTTAATATACGAAAGAAGGGATTGTATGTATCTTAAAAAATCCAAGAGAAAAAATGGCAGAATCTATCTTTCCATTGCAGATGGGTATTACGATCCCAAAAAAGGATACAGCCGCACTAAAAATATCGAAAAAATCGGATATGTCGATGCCTTCTTGAATCAATATGAAGATCCAATTGCACACTTCGAGGAAGTCGTAGCCAGAATGAACTCCGAAAAGAAGGAGGAGAAACAGAGACTTACCATTACCATTGACCCCAATGCGACATTCGACGGCAATGATGGCAAGAACATCGGGTACGCCGCATTGAGCTGCATCTACCACGAACTTGAAATCAACAAGTTTTTTGCTTACAGGCAGCACGGCATAAGCACTGAATACAACATGAACGCAATAATGAGACTGCTGGTGTTCTCAAGGTTGCTTTCCCCAGGATCAAAGAAAAAGGCGTTCGAAGAACGCGAGTGGTTCTTTGAGCGCTGCGATTTCACGCTCGACGACATGTACCGCTCACTGACTCGCTTCAGTAAGTTCCGTGATGCCCTCCAGGTATGGATGCATGAACGTATAACAGCAAGCTACGGACGCGATACAAGCATAACCTACTATGATGTCACAAACTACTACTTCGAGATAGACGAGCAGGACAGAATGAGGAGGAAGGGGGTGTGCAAGGAGCACCGTCCGAATCCGATAGTCCAGATGGGGCTGTTCATGGACAATTCAGGGCTGCCTGTTGCATACCAGCTCTTTCCAGGCAACAACAACGACTGCACCACGCTCCTGCCCGTTCTCAAGCGCATCCGGCAGGAGTTCGGTGTCGGAAAGGCCGTGGTTGTCTCGGACAAAGGGATGAACACCCACAAGAATGCCTACTATCTGGCCAATTCAAGAGGCGGATATGTGTTCAGCCAGTCGGTACGTGGCGGCACGAAGGAGCTTAAGGCATATGTCCTCAAGGAAGCAGGATATGAACAGATAGGCAATGATTACAAGAAAAAATCGCGGCAGTTCACCCGCAAAGCGGAATTCGAGGACGACAACGGGAATACCGTCAAAGCCGATATTGCCGAGAAGCAGGTGGTGTTCTACAGCCGGGACTACGACACGAAGGCGAAAGCTGACAGGGCAGCTGCGGTCCGCAAGGCCGAGATGCTGGTCAAGAGCCCTGACAAGTTCAACATGTACAACTCCCACGGTGCGGCAAAATACATCAAGCACATAGAATTCGACGAAGAGACGGGCGAAATCATCAAGACCAAAAGTATACTTGAATTTGATAGAGAGGCGCTGGCCGAAGAGGAAAAATATGACGGCTACTATGTCATAGTCACCAGCAGGTACGACGCCACGGATGAATGGGTCATAGACACCTACAAGGAGCTCTGGAGGATAGAGGAAACGTTCAAGGTGACAAAGAGCGAACTGGAAGCACGTCCTGTCTACGTTTCAAGGGAAGACCACATAGAGGCTCATTTCCTGACCTGTTTTTTGGCCCTTGTCATTGTAAGACTTCTGCAGAAAAAAGTGGATAACAAATATTCAGCCGAACGGATTCTACAAGGACTGTCAAAGACCTGCTGTACGAACCTGGAAGGCAACCACTTTATTTCAAGCTACAATGACGATGTTGTCAAGGAAATCGGCGATGTCTTAGGTATTGATTTCAGAAAGAAGTACCGAACACTTGCAGAGATAAAAAATATTATTGCCAAGACAAAAATAAAATAAATTTCGCAATACTTTTGTGTACATATACGCCTTTGCAAAACGCTGATTATTACTGGTTTGCAAAGG
The DNA here is from genome assembly GCA_937873555.1 of uncultured Clostridia bacterium. Lineage (GTDB taxonomy): Bacteria > Bacillota > Clostridia > Acetivibrionales > CALMWN01 > CALMWN01. The sequence continues at coordinate 95 of CALMWN010000055.1, read as the reverse complement.
CGTATTTCCATTTTTTGTGTGCAGAATTTAGGATATAACTCGACTTCTTAATTTTACTATCACAGTGAAAAAAATGCAATATATATTTCATATTT
>CALMWN010000054.1 GCA_937873555.1 uncultured Clostridia bacterium | reverse complement strand
GATAATTCATAAAAATGATAGTTAGAGACTGGGATTAAGGCTAAGATTAAAATTGAAAACACGGTTATGATTTGATTTTAATCTTAATCTTAAATATTGTAGGGAGGTTATATTATAACATGAGTGCTGAATTGATACTTGCATTATCGCAATTGGAAAAGGAGAAGGGGATTGATAAGGAGATTCTGATAGAAGCCATAGAAATAGCTTTGATTTCTGCCTATAAGAGGAATTTTGGATCGTCTCAGAATGTTAAAATAAGTATTGATAGAGCAACCGGCGATGTTAAGGTTTATGCCCTGAAAAAAGTCACAACAAGTCCTGAAAATGATTTATTGGAAATATCAGCAGAGGATGCTAAGAAGATAAACAAAAAGCTGGAAATAGATGACGTTGCAGAAGTTGAAGTCACGCCGAAAAAATTCGGAAGAATTGCGGCACAGACAGCCAAACAGGTGGTTGTACAAAGGATAAGAGAAGCTGAAAGGGGAATTATATATGATGAATTCTCCAATAAGGAAAGCGATATAGTTACAGGCATCATCCAAAGGGTGGAAAAAAGAAGTATAATTATTGATCTGGGTAAAACGGAAGCAAACCTGGCTCCCGGAGAACAGACACCCGGGGAGGAATACAGATTCAATGACAGGATCAAAACATATGTCATAGAAGTAAAAAAGACCACCAAAGGGCCTCAGGTCATGGTATCCAGAACTCATCCAGGCCTGGTGAAGAGATTGTTTGAACTTGAAGTACCGGAAATTCACGATGGCGTTGTCGAAATTAAGAGTATTTCAAGAGAACCCGGCTCAAGGACTAAAATTGCAGTATTTTCAAAGGATGACAATGTAGACCCCGTTGGAGCCTGTGTCGGTCAAAAGGGAACCAGGGTACAGGCTATCGTGGATGAACTCAGGGGCGAAAAAATAGATATAATAAAATGGAGCAGTGATCCGGAAGAATATATTTCACACAGCTTAAGCCCGGCAAAAGTAATCAGGGTTGACATAAGCGAAGCGGAAAAGAGTGCCAAGGTAACGGTGCCTGATTTCCAGCTGTCTCTTGCTATAGGCAAGGAAGGACAGAACGCGAGGCTTGCTGCCAAACTCACGGGATGGAAGATAGATATCAAGAGCGAATCACAGCTTAGAGCCACAATAGAGCAGCAGCTATTAAACTATGATGAAAACTATAAGGACGCGGAAGAGGAATTGGATGAATCAGAAAGCTGAAAATCATATGTGAACGGGCTGCTGATGCCATCTTTTGTTTGAAGGACGTAGAACAGGTTGGGAGTGTGTTTGGTGAAGCAAAGAAAAATTCCTATGCGGATGTGTCTTGGATGCCAGGAGATGAAGCCGAAGAAAGAACTCATAAGAATTGTAAAAAACAAGGAAAATGAGATAAGTGTCGATTTTGTCGGGAAAAAGCCTGGCAGGGGGGCATATATATGCAAGAATATTTCATGTTTTGAAAAAGCCAGAAAGGCAAAAAGATTTGAACGGGCATTCGAAGCTCCTATAAGTGAAGAAATCTATGAAGTTTTGAAGAAACAAATGGAGGAAGAGAATGACTGATAAGATATACGGATTTCTTGGCCTTGCTGCAAAAGCAGGAAAAGTTGTTTCCGGAGAAGAAACTTGCGAGAGAGCCATAAAATCCGGCAAAGCTAAGATTGTAATCGTGGCGGAGGATGCTTCACAAAACACAAAGAAAAAGTTTGGTGATGCATGCAGCTATAGAAGTCTGGAGATAAGGTATTTCGGACAAAAAGAACTTATCGGGAGGTATACGGGAAAAGAGATTCGTTCGGTAGTTGCAATACTGGATCAGGGTTTTGCAGGGCGATTGAAAGAGATGATCGATGGAAAGGGTTATGAAAACGGGGGTGTACGTATTGTCGAAAGCTAGAATATATGAACTTGCCAAGGAATTGAATACTACCAGCAAGAGGCTGATGGAAAAACTTGCTGAAATAAATATAAATGTAAAAAATCATATGAGCCTCTTGGAAGACCATGAATTGGAAGCATTATTTAATCATATAGGTATAATCAAGCATGGTGATGAAAAGAAGGCAGGCGTGGATGAAAAAAAGGAAACAGCTGCTGCACCTCCAAAGCCGGAAGTCAGGAAGGATGCCAAAAAGGATGGCAAGAGTGCTCCAAGGATAATCAGGACAACTGAAATAATAATAGATTCAAGGAATGAGCAAAACGAAGCAAAGCCTGTGAGGCAGGATTATCAGCGTAATGATTCAAAAGGGGCGCTTTTGAATTCAAAATATGATGTAATACGGAGAAGTGACAGTAATTCAGGTTTAAGGCCCGGCTTTACAAGGGGAACCGGAATGGACTTCAGAACTGATCAAAGAACAGTTCAAAAGCAGGAAACAATCAGAAAACCTGTAGCGGATAGAGCAGCTTTTGATACAAAACATGAAGCAAAAGTTGAAGCAAAGGACGAAGTAACCGGCGAAAAGAGGCAGCAGAATCAAAACATGGAAGTTCAACAGACATTGAAACCAGAAACTATAAAGCAT
>CALMWN010000053.1 GCA_937873555.1 uncultured Clostridia bacterium | reverse complement strand
CAATAATCGAAACTTTTTTCATGATTTTCCTCTCTCCCCTCGTGTTTAATTGATTTTTTTACTTTTTTAAACCGTTTTATAAAATATCTGCCTGTTCATATTATAAAAAATGTAGTTCATTTCCGAACTACATTTTTTTTTACTATACTATAACTTTTTGTTTATCTTCTGCAGACCTGCTCATATTCTATGGGTGTCATCCCCACAATCTCCTTGAATACCTTGAAAAAGTAGTTGTAATTATTGAAACCGACCTTGTTTACTATTTCCTTGAGCTTGTGCTCGCCGTTCTCGATAAACTGTTTCGCGTTCTCCACCCTCACATGGTTCAAATACTCTACAAAGCCCACCTTGCAGTCTTCCTTGAAAATACGGCTTATGTAGGAGCTGCTTACCCCTGTGAATTCTGCCACATCTGCCAGTGAAACGTCCTTTTTATAATTCCGGTTGATAAACTCTATTGCCTTCTTGGTTATTTCACTGCACTGTCCTTCCACCTTAACCCGTCCGAGCATTGAGATCAGTTTACTGTACAGGCTCAATATCCAATCCTTCATATCCATTATTGTTTCATACTTCTGCATCATGTTATAGGGAATATCTTCATTGGTATAAAGTTGTGATACCTCAAATCCCATTTCTTTCGATATCTTGTTTGCAATGCTTATAAGTTCCGCGCATATCATCTGTGTTGCCTTGATGTTAAGCCTCAAATCGGAAATTTTATCAAAGATATTGTCTATCAGTTCCTTTATACCGGTAGCATCCATCGCTCTTAAAGCCGTAATTATAGCTTTCTCATCCTTAATATCCAGGCAGAAAAAACCCTCCTCGCGTTTACTGCCCGTATTATCCATAAATATGCAGTTCTTTCCTTTGTAAAACTTGTCTTGCAGGATAACATCAGCTTCTGCATATGCCTTGCTGATTTCAGTCACATCCCTGTATACCTTGCTTACACTGAAGCATGCCGTTATGTTAAGGTATTTCTTTATTCCGCCCTTTATCCTGTCCAGTATTGTAAACAGACGGTTATATACATACAACATGCTGTAGGTCTTCCCCAGGGAAAAAATCAACACAAATTTACCTTTTTCCATATGTGCAATTATTGATTGCTCCCAATCACTGAGTATCTCCCTTGATACATCCAGAAACGTTTTTACAAGTATCTCCATTTCCTTGCCTGAGAACTTTTCCCTGATAAAGGAAAAGTCGTCTATTTCAGCAATAGAAACAACAACATTCTCAATGTCTATTTTTATATCCAGAAAACTCAGCTGGCTTTTGATTTCATCCAAATCTGAAATATCTCCTGCTACAAGCTTGTGGATGAATTCCTGGATTAAAATCGTTCTTCCGCTTGACAGTTGCTCTGTGATTATGTTCTGCTTGTTACGTTCATTCTCGTATTTTGATATCGAACTTCTGGCAGCCTCCAGAATGTCAAGCAGAGCCTCCGTATTCAAATGATGCTTCAATACGTAGTCCATTGCGCCTTTCTTCATGCTTTGCCGGACATAGTCGAAATCCTCGTACGCACTTAAAGCTATCACCCTTATATTAGGATGGTTGCCGTATATGTAATCTATCAACTCAACACCATTCATCGACGGCATATTCATGTCTGTAATGACTATATCCGGTTCTTCATTCTCAATAAGCTGAATTGCATTTATCCCGTTAGCTGCTTCACCAATAATCAAAAATCCCTGTCCCTCCCAGTCAATCATTGTTTTCATATCGGTCCTGGAAAAGGTATCATCATCTACTATCAGCACTTTCAGCATCCTGGTTCACACCCCCTTTTCCGATTACAGGTATGGTAATTTCCACTGTAGTGAACAGATTTGGGACACTTTCAATTGAAATGCCGTATCTTTCTCCAAAGTACATCTTTATTCTTTCATCAACATTCCAGATACCTATTCCGCTAAGCCTGGCCTTTTTATTCTGAGGTTTTTCCTGGATGAGGTTGCTCAAAGTATCGCTTGAAATGCCCACACCGTTATCAGTAACAGTAATTTTCAGTTCTTCTCCGCTACGGTATCCTTTGACAATTATTATACCCTGACCATCGATAGGTTCCAGTCCATGAATCAGTGAGTTTTCTACTATGGGCTGCAAAACAAATTTTAATATCTCGAAGTCCATTATGCCGTCCTCTATTTCAAAGTGAACCTTGAATTTGTCATAATACCTGTAAGCCATTATATTCAAGTAGTTTTTTATATAATCCACCTCTTCCTTTATGCTGACCAGTTCTCCGCCCTTGCCCATGCAGCCCTGCAGCAGTTGTATCAGGGAAGTAATCAAGCTGGATATGTTTTCAGCCTTTTGGATATTTGCCAGCCATCTGACAGTATTGAGGGTATTGGACAAAAAATGCGGATTGATTTGAGCCTGCAAGGTTTTCAGTTCCGCAACCCTTTTTAAGTTCTCCTTGTTTTTCACTTCATCCACAAGGTATTTGATCTCTTTTACCATGTTGTTGAAATTTGAAGCTACCACACTTATTTCGTCCTGGCCATTATCATTTATTTGAACGATAAAATTCCCGGTTTTTACACTATTCATGGAAATCACCAGCTTATTAAGAGGTTTGGAAATACTTTTAGAAACAATAAATGAAAGGAGCAGGGCAAAAAGGAAGCATATGATACCCGATACTGCAATGTATATACCAATCCTCTTTGATTCGGCATTGAGATATGAAATAGGTATTGTACCAACAACATACCAATCCGCCCCTGGTATGTATGTGTATGCAATCAGGTTGTTTTTCCCCGAGATTTCTCCGTTGAATGAAAAAACCTCGTTCTTTTTATAGCTTTTTATTTTTGTGATAAGAGAAGCATTTGTATATGGCCTGGCAATTTCAATTTTGGGATTCCGGCTTGAGACAACGGTGCCTTCGCTGTCCAGTATAAATATCTCCGCTCCATTTCCGATGTTAATATCCTTAAATATTCTTGATATATAGCTTTCATCCATCCGCATTATAAGATAACCAGCCTGTAAACCTTTGTCCAGTGATCTGAAACTTCTTGCAAGCAAAATCCCTGCTTTTCCGTATCGTTCAGGCATAAAACCCGTATTTCCCGAATCTTCCTGTTTGCTGATATCTTCAATTGCCCATAACGGAACACCATTTCTCGGAGTGACTTTATCAAATAAATCATTGAGATAATCCTGCTTGAGTCTGAATTTAAAAATAGGGTTTCCGAATGCAATAATCTTCATTTTATTATTGGTATAAATAAGAATATCTGAAACGCTGTGCTGAAATGAAAACTTCTTGGCAACCATACTCTGCATCCTTATCTCCGCATCGTTTTTTTCCCATTCATTCATGTTGTCATAATATGCAAGAGTATTCTGGACAGGCTCGGAAAAAGCAATATCCACGCTGTCGCTTTCAAACTTGGTCAGCTCATTCTGGATGTTGGCACTGACCTGGTTCATAACTTCTACTGAATATACGCTTGTTTTGGTTTTAATGGCTTCACTGGATTTATTGTAGGCAAAAAGACCGGTAATTAGCATTGGTATCAAGGAAAGTGCAGCAAAAGAAAAAACCAGCCTGTTTTGAATTCCTGTACACCTAACAAGGGCCATCATTGCTGCAAAAATATTGTATCTGCTAAAATTCACTTTCTTATTTTGATTCCAGTTCTGCAAATACTCTTTCAGGTTGATTGGCATATATACAACAGCTTCTTTCCGCCGTTATTTTAAAGTAAATAAATTTACAAGGAATGGAGTGCCCACAAACACTGGGTTCATATGTTTCCACCTGAAAATCCGGGCTTCCGAAGACAGGTACTGCAAAAGTGCATTTATTATGTGTCAGTACTAATATATATCTGTACAAATCCTGCGTCGATGAATTCATCAAATTATGAATCCATATATATATCAGAAAATTCTATATTGATTCTTTCTATATGTTTTTGCAATGATGAAATGTCGTATTCATTATTGGGAAGCTCTTCACATACGGTTTTTGATGGAAGCCTGATGAGAAACTCGCTCCCCTGCCCTAATTCACTGTGCACCAAAATTTCACCCTCATGCATCTCTACAAATGATTTGACAAGGGAGAGGCCTATTCCACTGCCTTCATGGTTTCTGGCAAGTGACTTGTCTATCTGTCTGAACCTCTCAAATATGATTTCCAGTTTGTCTTCCGGTATTCCACAACCTGTGTCCTTAACTGAAATAAATATTGATTCACCTTCTTTATACAGATATACGGTAATGTTTCCCCCCGGCCCGGTAAACTTTATTGCATTTGAAAGCAGGTTCAGCATTATCCGTTCAATTTTATCCGCATCAAAAGCAACGATTTCTTCTTCGAATTCCGTATCAAAGATAAGGTTCAACCCTTTGTCTTTTACAAATCCTGCAACAGACTGTGTGATATCTTCCACCACTTTTACTATGTTCTGATTTTTAAGTTTAAGCTCATAAAATCCAGCTTCAATTCTCGTTATGTCTATTATGTTGTTAACCAGCCTTAAAAGCCGCAAACAGTTTTGTTTCATTACTTTGGAATGCCTAGCAATATTTTCGATATCCAATTCAGTGCCTTTACCTACATAGGATTCCTGAAGTTGAATCACTCCCAGAATTACATTCAAAGGTGTCCTTAATTCATGGGAGAGGTTGGCAAAAAACTCAGTCCTGAACTTATCCAGCTCTATCTGCTCATAAAGCAGCTTCTTATTTTCCTCCATGCTTCTTTTGATTTCTTCAATTTTCTTGTTTTCAGTGACATCCTTCAATATCTGCAGCTTTGCCAGCCCGTTTTTATACGGGTAAGGCGCGGTTGCTATCTCCAAATACATTTCTTCACCGTCACTGCGTATGATTTTCCTTTCCAATGGAGGTTGGGTCTCTCCATACTCAAAAAGTCTTCTGGTTCTTTCTTCTACGATATCGGAATAATCCGGATGAGTCATGACGAAGCTGTCCCCTCTTTTCCCGATTACATCTTCCGGTGCGTTAGCACCACAAAGTCTTGCGAATTTCTTGTTTGCAAGCACAATGATGCCTTGGAATAAAATAGCAATGCCATAGGGTGCAAGTTCGAAAAGCTGTCTGTATCTTTCTTCACTCTTGCGCAGCTCTTCTTCAGCATTTTTTCTTTCTGCATTTTCTCCAAGCAGCCGGTCATTTACTTCCTGCAGCTCAACTGTCTTTTCCTTCAGGTTGTCATGGGCCCTGTTCAGTTCGAGGAACAGTACTTTATACGGCGTCTTTAGACTGGATTCAACAATCGCTTTATAAATATAGAAAAACGATATGAGTCTGAAAACATGCCCAAGTATACTTAAAAATTCAAACTTTCCAGCATGAAGCAAGAAAAATGTTTCCGACAGCAGCTTCATTCCTATTGCAAAAATCATGAATAAAAAAATGTCATTATAAATGTTTCTACCTCCTGTCACGATTACTGCCAAAGCAGCAACCAGCGCAGCTATGATTACATATCCGCATGCAAGTTTGAACCCCGTAGGAAGAGAACCGTCGACAACGCATGCGGGAAAGGCCCGGTATACCAGGATACTAACCAGCAGAATGGCGGAAATTATAGAAAAGCTGCAGAATATGTAAAAAGGCTTAATAATACCCCTGGATAATTTAATATAAAATACTGCTGCAATCATTAAAGAAAGGCTTTCGATCAGTTTTGCCAGAACAATGAACTGCATACCCAGGTTTTCCAGGTCATCGCTGAATATATCCAGGCCCTTGTAGGTAAAAACATGCAGCAGGTGGAACAGTCCGGAAAATCCGTACGCTATACCAAGGAACATGAATACATTGTTTTTGGAAATCTGATAAGAGTAATAGGATATTATGAGCACACAAAAGGCTATTGTAATAGTAAATAGATCTGTGCCTAACTTGAATAATTCATAATTGCGTGAATTTATAAAAATTGATGCCGATAAGAAAAGTACAGTGATCAGGACAAGCTTCATAGATTTATCAAATAGCAATGAATCCCCGTCACTGTCAGCCGTTTTGATATCCCCCATCACCAGTTCTCCCGTCAGTAAAATTTTGTCTTCACATGTTGCAGACCTAATAAACTTATATATATTCTACATACTTTTTTAAAATCCTCTGGTAAATAGAGTTAATTTATGTATAAATATGTATAACCATTTTTGCGGTACCGGATTGCCTGTCAGTCGAGAATTGACGCATTCCCGTAAAGCAGTTTCCCGTATATGAAGAGAACAGAATACCGACAGAATGATAAGAAGGCATCCGGCTGTGGAGGTAAAGCCGTTAACTTTCTCTCCTATCAGCAGAAAGCCCAGAAATAATGCAGTAACCGGCTCGAATGTATATATAATCGTTGCCTTTTCCGGCCTTACATACTGTATGGCGAAGCTTTGTACAAGTATTGTAACAAGCGAGATGAATATACTGACCGCCGAAAGCATTATGAAGTTAAAAGATTTCAGATTTTGGAAATCCAATCCAGGCATTTCGAAAAAAACTGAAAGCAGAAGAAAAACGGCTGTATTGCAGGTATGCTGTATGAAGGTATAACTCACAGGGCTTATCATTTTTGAGTTTCTGTTAAGGCAAGTGAGGTAAATAGAAAAGAAAACGGCATTTCCCAAGGCAAGCAAGTCTCCGAAATTCAGACTGAAAGTATAAAAATCACACGTCAGTAAAAACAGCCCCGATATTGCAATGACCGCGCTTATCAGGATTTTGGGCTGCGGTGGTTTTCTTTCCGTTAAAGACATCAGTAATGGGGTTATTATCACCGACAGCTGAACAATGAATGCGGTGTTCGAACTGCTGGTGTATTGCAGGGCAAAAATGAAAAACGT
>CALMWN010000052.1 GCA_937873555.1 uncultured Clostridia bacterium | reverse complement strand
CCAATATATCTGCCATATATGCATCTAAACCTGATCCATCGATGATCGTTGCATTACGAATAATTAAATCGATCATGATCTTCTATACCAACATACCGCGGGCATCAACACGAACTTTGCGAAGTTGGTCTCCTTCCATTAGCCAAATATGGTTATGTAAATTTACAGTACTGCATATGTGTACAGGCGTTATGCATATTCTCTGCCCCACCTTTAGTCCAGTACAGCCAGACTTACTGGTGACTATTCCGTGTTCTTCATTAACACGAGACAGAACGAGGTCAGGATTGCCAGCCACATATCCATATCCTTCATGATAAAATGGTGCAGTATTAATCTGGAAATCAGTGCCATAGGTCTTACTGCCACCATCTACTATTGCGTATCCATCATCCGGTGTACTAACCACTGTGGCAAGTACAAATGCAGCACACTCGTCCTCGGTACACGCACCTTCCTTGACTTGCATAAAGTCTTGAAAAATATAGGTTCCAGGCCTTACTTCCGTTACCCCTTGCACCCCGGCAACATATTTCCCTGTAGGAGATGACCCACCGCTAACTTCCCGAATATCAAGCCCTTGCCCCCGCAGCTTTACTGCCAGTGCAGCAAGCATCTCACCCTCCTGGCGGCCAGCAGCAGAATTATCATTCGTAGGTTTTCCATCATAGATAAGACCGCGAAAGGTAAATATTCCAGTTAGTTTTAATCCCGGCAGCTTTGCAATGCTGCCGGCTAAATCGGATGCCTTATGATAGGGCACACCGGTGCGCCTTAACCCTGTATCAACTTCCAACCTGACTTCAAGGCAAATACCGGCATTTACAGCCGCATCAGAAAGTGCTTTAGCACCATCAAAACTATCAACAGCTAAAATGAGCCTTGTCCGTCTTGACAACTCAACTGCACGCCTGATACGGAAATCTCCAACAAGCGGGTAGGCAATAAATATGTCCCTTATACCTCCATCAGCCATAACTTCAGCCTCAGATACCTTGGCACAGGTGATTCCATTTGCACCGTATTCCAACTGCAGCCTTGCCAACTCCGTTATCTTATGAGTCTTCACATGTGGTCTCAGCATACACCCTGAAGCTGCGACAATCTCTTTCATGCCTTTGAGATTAGCTCGCACTTTATTCATATCAACAACCACAGTGGGTGTTTCCAAATATCCCAGTTCCAGCACATGATCACCTACTTTCCATCTCTTGTTTTTTTGTCTCTTTTATTTGATAATTTCTATACAGCTTGAAATCTAGCTATTTCCGCTCTATCAACACCGCACACTCCACATGCCTCGATGCGTTAACAACAATGTATTACGGTTAACTCGCTATAGTTTTTTTACCGTGACCGCAGTGCCTCGAGAGTAATACAGTAATATATTTACTTTTCTTACACATTCATATAACATTTGCTATTGCTACAGATGTCTTTAATATCTTCCTAACTCAACATATAAATATCAGAAAATTCTATATTCATTTTCTCCACGTGATTGCTGTTATAGTTTAATTTAACCTGCTTATATTCATCTTCCATTACCGGTTTAACAGGTAACTCAATAATAAACTCACTTCCTATCCCGACTTCACTTTTAACATGGATTTTACCACCATGCATTTCAACAAGAGACTGGACAAGGGATAGCCCAATACCACTACCTTCATATTTTCTTGTTAGTGTCTGCTCAACCTGCCTGAATCTTTGAAAAATTATTTCCTGCTTATCGAGAGCAATCCCTATTCCTGAATCCTTTACAGATATAACTATGCTATCTCCTTTGTCGCAAATATTTACAAAAATATTCCCATTGGATTCTGTGAATTTAATAGCATTAGAAAGCAAATTTAACATAATCCTTTCTATTTTATCTGGGTCAATATACATTACTTTTTCTTCAATGTCAGTATCAAATTGTGTTGAAATGCCTTTACCCTTTGCATATTCTGCGACTGATAAAGTTATTTCTTCTATAAGATTTATGAGATTCAAAGGTTGCAATTGCAATTCATGAAATCCTGCATCTATCTTTGTGACATCAATAAGATTGTTAATCAGCCTTAAAAGCCTTAAACAGTTTTGTTTAATAGTCTTTTTGTTTCTATTCCATCTACCTATGCTTTTTGCTGAATCATTCTTCGTATTTAATTCAGAAAGTTGAATGGAAGCGAGGATAACATTAAGTGGCGTCCTTAGTTCGTGGGATATATTAGAAAAAAACTCGTTTTTCAGTTCATCATATTTCAACGTTTCCCGAAGAAGCTTTTCATTTTCTTCTGCACTTTTTCGAAGAGCCTCGTACATTCTTTCCTTCTCCGTAATATCACGGAAATACAGCACCCTGCCATAAGCCTCACCCTGAAATAACAATATTGGTGCTGAATATACATCTAATAAGGTCCTATTTCTAAGTTGGATTTTCTCATAGCTTGATTCCGAGGTTGAGGAATACACTTCTTTCAATCGATTAATAAACTCTACTTCACCTATAACATTGTGTAAAATATATTCTAATAACCCTTTCCCATCATTAACTTTCATAACATTTTCTGTGATGCCCCATAAATCCAAGAACTTATTATTATAGGAAAGAACCTGTCCATTTCTATCAGTGATTAAAATCCCATCAAGTGAAGCTTCCTGTTGAGCTTTTAAAATAGAGTTGCTCCTTTGCAGTTCCATTTCTATTTGTTTCTGAGCGGTAATATCTCTAATATGCTCAATTACCTTTATAACGTTATACGAATCACCCAATATTGGATACGCTCTTATCTCCAGCCAACTGCCAAGGGAGTCAATAAACTGTTCTACCCGGGCAGGCTGCTTTATGCTTGCAACATCTTTTGCAATGCAACTTTCACATGCTTTACTTTGTCCAATGAATTCATAACACTTCCGAACGATTACACTATCACTGTTAGCATTGAAATAGCGATATGCAGCCTTGTTACAATGAATCACTTCCAGATTGGTATTCTGAACAGTGATAATATCAGGAATGCTATCAAAGGTTGCTTTTAGCAATGCAGAGATTTCCTTCAACTCCACATTTTTGTTTAATATGGTTTTCTTATCAATAAAGCTTTTCAAATGGGATGAATAATTAATATTTGAAACCACCAAAGCCAGTATAACAAGTACAGCAAGAAAAATGAAGTTTCCATACAAGTCACGGAAATCCAAATGAGTTCTACCGACTTGGATCATATACAGCGAATAGGAGTATATATAAATAATATATATCTCATAGTTTTTGAGAAGTACCATGGATGCAATACAAAACATTGCAATAATGTATGCAAAAAGCTGTTTGTTGATTACCGCATTATTAGCCGCTATTAATGCGCAAAAAGTCAGGACAACAGTAACAAGAATCAAGTGCGCCATTCTGTAGAACCAAAGACTGGTTACGTTAACTCTTTCCCCTGTAAAAACCAGTAGTAAAAAAATGAAGGGCACCAATAGCAGTATTATATGAAATCCTGAAAATTTTCCGAAAACGTGTATATTCTTCGTCCAAAAGTCTGATGACAAAGCATCTATACATAATAAAACCAGATCGACTGCTATTAGAATAAATGAAAGCAGTTTCTCTCTTTTGATGTTAATCCTCACAAGTTCCTGTATAAACTCACCCTCATACTCTTGGGGAACTTCTATCGGCTTGATTACTGACATAAAATTTAAATTTATAGGTAAGTTCTTCATAATATAGCCACCTGTTGCATCCACAGTAAAAAATATAGAGAAATTATAACGACTGGTGTTGTAATTATAAATCTAATTCTTATATTCTATACTAATTTTGATTTTCCTTCATGTTTTTACGTAATATTCAAGTATTATAACTTTTTTCTACAATATAACACCGGGACAGTTTAATACTACTTTTCTAAAGACTTTCCAATCTTTTTACCGTTGCATTACGATTTCAGTTTTGTTCACTTTTTGAGAAACGTCCCCGATTTATTGGCATAAAGCCAGGTATTTGTATTTTAGCGCCTAATAATCCTTCTTCACGAATTCAAATGGATAATTAGAGTCTTTGCCTGTCTATAAACAACTATTGTATAATAAACATATTGTTTAAAAAATAACAAAGTGGGGTTGAAAAGTGGAAAGTAATATTGTTCTAAACCAGGTAATCATTCTTTTTCTAATTATGGGAATAGGATTTGCAGCAAAAAAGAAGGAAATAATTAATGAAGCAGCTGGCAAAAAGCTTTCAGAACTGCTTTTAATGATCACAACTCCTGCTATGATCGTGTCTTCCTTTCAGTTCAAGTATTCAAAAGAGATGCTCATTAATGTTTTACTTGTATTGGGTTTTGCAATAGCAGCCCATGTCTTATCACTTTTTCTTGGTAAAATGCTGTATCGTAAATATCCAGACAATACTAAAAACGTATTGAAGTTTATAACCATATTTTCAAACTGCGGATTTATGGGTTTTCCTCTGCTTGAAAGCTTATATGGCAAAACCGGAGTATTTTACGGCTCTATCTATGTCGCTACCTACAACCTTTTTGTCTGGACAGTAGGAGTAATGATATTCAGTGGCAAAAGGGATGCCGATGGTATTAAGAGGGCAATGGTCAACCCTGGAATTATAGCCGTTTTCGTTGGAATGATTTTGTTTATCTTTTCCTTGAAGCTCCCTTTTCCGGTAGCAAAAGCCCTGGATATGGTAGGATCTATGACATCGCCTCTTGCGATGCTGGTAATCGGTTCCATTCTTGCAGGTGTTAACTTTAAAAGTTTTCTCTCAGGGTTTCCCCTTTACTATGGTACGGCAGTAAGAAATGTTTTTTTACCCTTAATGACGTTTACTGCCCTGAAATTTATGGGTTTTACAGGGGTGGTTTTTGGGGTATGTGTTGCCGTAATGGCGATGCCTGCTGGAGCAAATGCAGCTATTTTTGCTGAGATGTACGATGGTGATTCCCTGTTTGCATCAAAGGTTGTTGCATTTTCCACCTTGTTTTCCATTGTAACCATACCTTTGATCATGATGCTTTTATAATACAGGTACCATTCTCAATTAATTGAATCTATAATATGCTTTACTAAAGACTTCCCAAACTTTTTTACCATTGCAATGCGCTTATGTTTTGTTCACTTTTTGAGAAGTGCCCCCGTTTTATATTGCAAATGCTCTTGAAACGTTTTCAACCATGATGGTATTGATCAGCCGTTCTGTCATTCCTCTCTCCCGGGCCAAAGGGAAAAAATCACTGAAAATATAGGTATATGGCCTTTTTACTCCCCCGTTTACTTCCCCCGCTCTGTACCATCCGGCATCTTGAGACAGCAGTATCTTTTTCTCAAAACCTGCATCCAGCAGCTTCAACAGTGGAAGCAAGTGTTTTTCTTCTTTTCCTGGCCCGATGCCGTCAAGTTCTATCCAGGCACCTCTTTTTGCTATTTCAATGATGAGGGCATGGTTTTCCTCATTCTGTGCATGCACATAAATCCATTTATCCGGGTTTACGCCGTCTTCTTCAAGGATATCCAGTACTTCCATTGCGGCAACTCCGGCTCCGGTATGAGTTGCAATGGTCAGACCGGTACTTGCAGAAGTTATTGCAGCCGCTTTTATAACCTTTCGTTGTATAGGGACAAGCTCACCCGGATTGACTGCTGTCTTTATAAATCCAGGTCTTATTTCCGTCCCATCAATTCCCTCTTCATATTCCATTATCCATTTTTCAGCTAATTCCTCAGCTGTCATTGTAAATGAATCAGAAGGGAGGTAAGGTTCTTTATATAATCCTGTGTTAGTCAATATATGCAGTCCGGTCAAATCCGAGAGACGCCGAAGTATTTCTACGTCACGAGCCAGATACATCGGTGTGCATTCAACGAAGGTCTTCACACCGGCCTCTTTGATTTCCATCAGGTATGGCAGCATGACATCGATGACCTCCTGGGCCACATACCTGTGTTTACCGGTTTTCTCAGCACCGATGAAATCAACAAGTATATGCTCATGGGGTAGTGTCAGACCCATATCTTCAGGGACAATTTGCCCTTTGACGGTAATTATTTTTTTTGACATAGGATTCCTCCGGGTACAATATTATACCAAAATTCCACGCGAAAACTTTCTTGCATCGATTTCATGGACTTTAACGCAGTATCCGATTTGTTCCAATCCTTTGTGTAGAGTTTGTACCTTCAAGTGCTGCTCTCGCATTTAATTTTATCCATCACCCTCGATATAGCAATGTTGCTGTCTTCACGTGTCAGGAGTGCATATTATTGACAAATATGAAGGTTATTAAGTCTGTAAATCTTATTCCTTCAAACAATTTTGTTTTCTTTAGAATTCCATAATACTAATCAAACATTTTTGCCTCTATTCCGTTACCATAGCTACCGATTTTTATCATCACCTATATTATAATAAATAGGCAAGTTGTTGAAAAGAAGTATTCATGGATCTAGCAAATATAATAAGGCGATTACAGTGACAACATAGCAAATAAGCTTTACTTGATTGTTTGAAGCACAACAATGCGTGGTAATATTACTAAGGTATAAAAAACATATAGTATTGCTTATTCAGTAAATGCCATTTTCCTGCCACATTAAAGGTTTTTCAATTAATACTACTTTGTTACATCATTAATTTATGGAAATTTTGCAGTATAAATTTCTATTGAAGAAAAAGTAATACTTGTTTATTCA
>CALMWN010000051.1 GCA_937873555.1 uncultured Clostridia bacterium | reverse complement strand
GTCTTGATGATAATACGGTTATTATTTATACAAGTGATCAT
Organism: uncultured Clostridia bacterium; assembly: GCA_937873555.1. GTDB lineage: Bacteria > Bacillota > Clostridia > Acetivibrionales > CALMWN01 > CALMWN01. The sequence continues at coordinate 6,016 of CALMWN010000051.1, read as the reverse complement.
GGATCACATTTCCGTACACGTAACAATGAGTATAAAAGAGCTTGCCATGATGCATGCATTCACGTTCCAATGATAGCATATGGACCTGGGTTCACCGGTGGGAAAGTGATATCCCAGCTTGTTAGTTTGATTGATTTGCCGGCAACCCTCTTAAAATGTGGAGGTATAGATAAACCACAAACCATGCAAGGGCGACCGCTGCAGCAACTTGTTGAGGGTAACACTGAAAACTGGCCCCAGGAAGTATTTTTACAAATCAGTGAATCACAAGTAGGAAGGGCCATTCGCACTTCAAAATGGAAGTATTCGGTGAGGGCATTTGACAAGGATGGATGGGTGGATGAAGGTAGTGACTGCTACCAGGAGGAGTACCTTTATGATCTTGAAAAAGATCCTCATGAAAGGAATAACCTTGTGAAGGACCCAGGCTATAAAGCAGTTAGACTGGAGTTAGCCGACATATTAAAAAAGCGTATGAAAGAAGCAGGAGAGAAAATCCCTGAAATTGTAAATGTAAAATAAAAATAGATGACTTTATTGCTAAGAATATGGATAAGTCAAAACGGGATTATATGTATACATGTAAAAATATTTATATATCCGGATAAGCAATAAGTGCTTATCTGTTTCTTTTTGTTGGTGGAATCCTGAGGATAAGTTCAATGATTCGATTTGGGGAATAAACCACAAATATAAAATTGAAAGTGAGGAAACTTAAATGGCGAATACAGTGTTAATAATATCGGATGAGCACAATCCTTTTTACTCATCAGTTTATGGACATCCCTTCGTTAAAACACCCAATATGGAGAGACTGGCAAGGAATGGGACCCTATTTAGAAATGCCTACTGTCCTTCACCTTTGTGCCTGCCAAGCCGGTCTGCTTTTTTAGCAGGCCGTAGGGTGCATGACATACAATGCTACAGTAACTGCAATATAAACCTCAGACATGATTTCACCTCCTATGGCGCGGCAATGGATGAACAAGGCGTACATTCCACTTATATCGGAAAGACGGATGTGTATGATGATGGAGAAAATCTTGGATTTACCGAGATGATTTATCCTGAAAACAGAGATATTCCGGGGGATGTAAATTTCAATCGCAGACCTTTGTCCATAAGAGCGGATGGCGCACGCAGGGCCTCTGCCTATGGACCGAGAGAGAAAGGTGAATACATAAAGGATCTAAAAATGGTAGATACCGCTATCGAATGGATTTCAACAAAGTCCTTGAGTTTAACTGAGCCATGGGTTTTAACAGTCAATGTTTTGAACCCTCATTTTCCTCAATATTGTACCCAGGAGCTATGGGATATGTATCCGGAAGGTGAAAATCTGCCTGAATACGGCCCAGGGTGTGAATCGGCAAATCATCCTTATGCAAGGGATTTAAGGGATCACTTCCAAACGGACTTCTTTTCGGAGGAACAGGTAAAAGGTATAAGAAGGGGATATCTTGCATGCATAACCTTTGTAGACCAACAGATAGGGAGAGTTATTGAAGCTCTGGAAAAGGCAGGGATCATTGACAGTACAAATATTATTTACACATCGGATCATGGAGATATGATGGGAAAATTCGGTATGTGGTGGAAATGCTCTCTTTACGAGGATTCTGTGAGGATACCTTGTATAGCATCGGGACCTGACTTTAAAAAGGGTAATATAGTAAACACTCCTGTGGATTTACTCGATGTGCAGGCATCCTTATTTAAAGCTACCGGAGCAAAACGACCCGAGGGATGGACCGGCAAGCCACTTCAGGATATACCTGAGGACGATAAGGAAAGAGTTGTTTTTTCCGAATATCATGGACATGGCACACGATCGGGTGCATATATGATCAGGAAGGGGGATTGGAAGCTGGTTTATTATATGGAAGCGCCACATCAGTTGTTCAACCTCATAGAAGACCCTGATGAGTTAAGGAATGTCTACGGTGAGTTTCCTGAAAAGGCGGCAGAACTTGAAAAGGAATTGAGAAGTATATGTTCGCCCGAGGAAGAAAATGAAAAAGCTCATTTATTCCAGGATGAACAGTTAAAGATGATCCAGCAGACCAGGTGCAATTAGTCAATATTGACAAGTATAAAGAAAACATAGCGAGGAAGGAAAAACAGTATCAGGAGTATGTTGAAAAGGCAAAGAAAGGCGAGCTGCCTGATATGAAGAGAAGTGTTGAGTATGGTGCGATGATCATCAATTCAATGGTGACAGACAAGCCGTTCAAAATATACGCAAATGTGATGAATAAGGGATTGGTAACAAACCTTCCTGAGTTCAGCTCAGTTGAGGTTGCCTGCCTGGTTGACCGCAACGGTGTCCAGCCGTGCCACTATGGTGAGCTTCCGACACAGCTTGCCGCTCTGTGCCGTATGAATATAAATGTCCACCGGCTTGCTGTCGAAGCAATTCTCAAGAGGGACCGCAGGTATGTATACTGGGCACTTATGGCCGATCCTGAAACACACAGCATTTTAACCCTTGACCAGATGAAGGAAGTTGCAGATGAATTAATCGGCAAGCAGGAAGAGTATCTCGGCGAATATCTGTAATGATTTTCCCAGTAGTCTAAAAATGCAGCTTTCCTACGCAAATAAAGGTGGAAAGCTGTATTAATTATTTAATTATAAAGGATGGATGATATATGATATCGAATATTGATAATGAATTTTTGCAGGTTAGTGTAAAGAGTACAGGGGCTGAATTGACGAGTATAAAGAGTGTGAAGGATGGCTTCCAATACTTGTGGCAGCCAAACCCCCAGTATTGGAAGAGGCAGTCACCGGTTCTTTTTCCGATTGTTGGACTGCTGGAGAAAGAACTTGAAATCAAATAAGATTACACTAAAAAACAAAAAAAATACCAAGCAGATTACAGTAGGGTTCGATAATTTTCCTTACCTTGGCATTTGGTCAATGGAAGGCGGCGCACCTTTTGTCTGCATTGAACCCTGGTATGGTGTCACATCCAGGAAGGGTTCTAAAGTTCAGCTTGATAAAAAAGAAGGGATATTATCTCTTCCCAGCGGTAAGATGTTTGAATGCAGTTATACTATAACAATAGACTAATTATACTGAATTTTTTCTATATGCACTGGGAGACAGACCAGTTAACTTTCTAAATACTCTGCTGAAATAGAGGGAATTATCATAGCCGAGAACTTCGGATATTTCACTGACATTTAATGAAGAGTCTAACAGAAGTTCTCTGGCTTTATCTACCTTAATTTTTGTCAAATATTCGATGGGGGACATGCCGGTATAGTCTTTGAAGTTGTGGATAAACCTGTAAACACTAAGATTACACTGCCTTGCAAAATCATTGATGCTCCATTTGAGGTTATAATTAGTATGCATGCATTCAATCACTTTCTGTATATTTTCGTCTTTTTTTCTACCGATACTATGATCAGTTTCGGTAAATCGCCTGCCAAACTGGGACAAAAGCTCCATAAAGGCAGCATTGACAGAAATAGTAAATAAATTTTTTTTTAATTGAAGTTCACGTATGATTTTTTTATAAAGATCGATACATGTATTACTCAAACCGATGTAACAGACAGAGTTATTTGAAAGAAATGTTTTCTGAAGTAATTCCTCTGCACCGAAACCGGTGAAATGAATCCAGTAAACCTCCGGAGTGTTTTCGTAAAAATAGGTGTAATGCTGTATATCACCCGGCTTGTAAATCACGATATTACCTTCAGGTACTTGGATATCATTTTTATTTATATGAAAATTTCCCTTGCCACGTATAATATAAATAATTTGATAATCAAGCCTGCCGTTTTCCCGTGCCCTCGTAAAGTTTTTGGTTATGAACTTCTGATATCCACAGCAGTTGACAGTGAGATAATTTACATTATCCCCATAGCCGATTTCCTGCCTGTGATTTCGCAAATGGCCTGATATATCTATCATGGCATGAACGCCCCCTGTATTGGAACAAAAATGAATACAGCAATATTGTGTATATATTCGGCAATACGGTGTATGGTTATAGCAGTATTATAGGTCTATAATTTTATTGTGTCAAATCAATCGCAACAATATCTTTAATGAATATTGAATATATCTCAATTCTTATGAAATAGAAATCATTAAATAGAACATAGATCTCTTATGAGTGAAAGGAGCTACAAAAAATGTTGGTTACAAGCAAGGAAATGGTTTTTGATGCACAAAAACGAGGATATGCAGTTCCAGCAATAAATACGCAGGGAGGTAATTATGATATTATCAGGGCTATCTGCTACGCCGCAGAAGAAATGAAATCCCCAATCATATTGGCTCATTACGTGGCCACGGGAAAGTATTCGGGAGATGACTGGTTTGCAGAAGTATGCAAATGGATAGCTGCGAAGGTTTCTGTACCGGTTGCAATCCACCTGGATCATGGGGATACTTTTGAAACGTGTATGAACGCCCTAAAGTATGGATTTACATCCATTATGCTTGACTGCTCAGCAGAATCGATCGAAGATAACATAATTCACACTAACGAAGTGCTGAAAGTATGTCATTCTTTTGGAGTTCCTGTTGAGGCTGAGGTAGGTGAGCTTGTAAGGCTTGATGCTGCGGGTGCCGTGATGGATAACAATAATATAGCCAAAGTAGAAGATGTGGAAAAATTCCTTGGTGGCTGTCAGCCAGACATGCTGGCGGTTGGTATTGGTAATGCCCACGGATTTTATAAAGGAAGGCCCCTGATACGGCTCGATATCTTGAAAAAGGTAAGAGAAATAACCAATGTTCCCCTTGTACTGCATGGTTGCACAGGGATGCCGGATGAAACGGTAAAAGAAGCCATCAGGATAGGCGTTGCCAAGATAAACTTCGGTACTTTGGTAAGACATAAATATGTTGAATATATGAAGGAGGCTATTGATACCATGGATCATCAGGGGCATTCCTGGAAAATTTCACAATATGCCGAAAAGAAACTTGAAGGTGTTATTAGGGACATTATCATATTATCCGGCTCGGAAAACAAAGCTTAATGGAGGGAATAACAATGGAAAAGAAAAAATTAAATCTGGGATTGATTACGACCGTATCGGGAAGGTGGCCAAGAGAACTGCCTGCAAGCAGAAACAATGAATATTCACAATGGTTGGAGAATAACTTTCCCGGAATTAACCTTATAAAGTCTGAAAGTATAGCTGTTGATAACAAGGATGTTGAAAGGATAGCCGATGACTTCAAGAGACAGTCGGTGGATGTAGTGATTGTTTTAATTGGGGCTTTCACCGGGGATAATGTTGCAACTTATATAGCCGAAGAATTGAAGGTTCCCGTCATACTCTGGGCACCTTATGAACCACCTTTTGATGGAGGCAGGCTGATGGCTAATGCTTTAGTGTGTGCAACGATGAATGCAGCTGCACTACACAGACTTGGCTGCAAATACCATTTGGTATATGGGAGTTATGACGATGCTAGGGTGCAAGGTGAAATAGCAAGATATGTAAAAGTATATGATGTTATAAAAAAATTGAAGAGCACTTTTCTTGGGTTGATTGGATACAGGCCCACAGCTTTCTATAGCTCCACCTTTGATGAGACGCTTATCCGGCAAAAATTCGGTATCAAAATGGAAGAGGTGGATTTAAAAGTTATATTTGATAAGATGGTTAACCTGGATCAGGCATTGGTCGATAAAGACGTAAGTGTCCTAAAAGAGGAAGTAAGGATAGAAGGGATACCTGATAATTATATTGAAAACCATTCCAGGCTTTATCTGGCACTTGAGGAATTTATCAGCGAACAGGGATTTAATGCTCTTTTACTGAAATGCTGGCCGGAAATGGGCAATTTAAAGACCACTCCCTGTGCAGTAATATCCAGATATGCAGACAAAGGCTACATAATAGGCTGCGAAGGTGATATGGATGCAACAATTACAATGCTTATCCAGAAATATCTGACGAATGCGGTAGTTTACATGAGTGATCTTATCAGTATCTGTCTCTTATACACATCTCCGAGCCCACGAGACAGGCAGAAATCT
>CALMWN010000050.1 GCA_937873555.1 uncultured Clostridia bacterium | reverse complement strand
TCAGCTTGCCGAGTGACTATCTTGGTAATACCTCAATTTTTTCTCCTTCTTTTACTTTTCCACCAAAACCGGCCTGCTGGAACTTTTCATCGCTAAAGAGTGTATCAAAATACTTAACTATACCCTCAGCTTTGCCTGCAACAAATTCGCCTATGTACTTACCAATACCCGTTAATCTGTCCTGTACCATCTTCAATTTGTCATCACTTTTAGTAAGTTTATCTACCCATTGAGTAAGCGTTGGGACTATTCCCTGCTTTAAACCCTCCCCAAAGGCTGAAATTACCCTTAAATTCGCAAAGTCTTTTAACGACGATGTAAGACCGAACAGTGTTTTGGATAAATCATCCATCATATTCGGGAATCTCTGGTTCATGCCTTTTAAAAGTGCACTAATAGCCTTATCCGCAGGTATAACGCCTTGTTCTGAAAGTTTCATTACTTCGGCGGTAGTCAAGTGAGTTGCCTGAGCAAGTATCTCCCAGGCTGGGACTCCGGCTTCTGTCAACTGCCGCATCTCATCCGCTGATACTTTTGATTTTGCCCTCATCTGGCCAAGTGCTATCGTGAGTCTGTCAACACCTTCAGCTCCAAGCCCCAAACCAGCAGAGGCATTGCCTACAGCTGTTAATGTGGGAATTATCTGATTTTCTCCGAATCCATAAGCAAGCATTTTCTTTGATGAGTCTAATAGCTGCTTGAATTCAAAAGGAGTATCAATTGCGAACTTTTTCAGCCCTTCCAAGAATGTGTCAGCCCTTCCCTTGTCACCAAGCATTGTTGTAAAGGCCATACTTGACTGTTCCATCTCCCCTGCCATTTGTAAGGCTTTAAACATGCCGGCACCTGCTCCAGCTGCAGCACCGATTGGAAGCATTGCCCCAATTGCTCCCCCTATACCAAAGCCACCGCTTATTCCTTTTGAACCGAAATGTACTCCCATTCCACCAAACAATCCAGAAGAGCTTTTTCTTTTTACCTTGTCAACTTCCTTCTCAACATTGCCCAAGCTTCTTATAATGCTGTTTATTTCTTTATTTACGCCTTTTGCATCAAGAGACAGCTGTCTTTTTTTATCTATCAACTTTGCATAATCCTGGCCATCTTTAGCAGCTTGTTTAATAGCTTTGGCTGCTGCTGAATTGTCAATTTTTAAACTGCGCTTTTTAGCATATAGCGCATCAAGCTGAGCCTTGGCCTGTTGAGTTTCCTTTTTGAACTTGTTTTGTTCCTGCCCCATACTTTTAAGTATCTTTGTAAAATTATCCTTAAGTGAAAACATGATTGATACTTGCCTTGCCATAAACCATACCTCCTTATCCGAATATAAGTTTCAAAGCTATATGAATTCGTGCGGGTAAAGACAACTTAAACGGCCATTCCCAGGGTTGTACCGTTATTTCAGTGGACGTTTCCACTTGATTAATATAGTTCATAAGTATTTGAAAGCCATTTCTCGGATTAATAAACAGTTCGTAGCATACACTACCGAAGAATTCGTTATTTTTAGTCCGTTCTTCCTTAAGTGTATCTTCCAGTTCCTGATACTGTTTTTCCATAGCTTCAAAATTTTTAACAGCTTCATTGTAAAGGCTCCTAGAAACTGCAACCTGTTCAGCTGCTATTTCAGTTGCTTCTTTGTGGCAATCACTGACCAGCTCCAGCAGTTCCAAAACCTTTGAATTTCCTTTTATTCTGGGGTATACGTCATCAAGCATTTTATTAAGACTAGATTCCTTTTCGGTAAGTGCCTCTAATCTACTGTCTATTGAATTGATTGTATTTTGCATGATATCCCAACCTCCTTTCTAATAAATTTTATTGATTTTTTACCTTTACTTCCCTTTTTTTATGATGTCAAAATGTCATAATACTTTTTAAGCTGTTTCGAAAGTTCCGAAAAATACTAGGTTTTGCAAGGTACCAGAGGTTACATTCCCAAAACCTTACAAGCCTCTATTTTAATTGTTTAAAACTCTATCAATACTTAACTTTTTCTTGCTAAAAGGTTACATTAAATAAGTTACACTTTGCTTCCGATTTTAATGGTTCAAAAAGTTCGAAATATCTCACAGGTTATATTTGAACTTTTTGGTACTACCGTCTGTTTTAGCATGTTTCTGAATTCCTCCAGCAATTTTCAAAATTTACCCCGTGTGTTGCAAAAGAGTGCTTTGCACGGTTATGACGCACGTGCAGGAAAACGCCATTGGGGGGGGAGGTCTCGTGAATCCAAGAATAGTGTGCTGTCCATTGCACACAGATACACTTTCACATGCTTTTCAATCCATTGAATATTCGCCATTTGGGTACCCATAAATGATAGTGTGCATAGTATCGTATTTGTGCCTTTTTGTGCCCTTTCGTTATTAACCTTTATAACCTGTCTATGTCACTGCTTTCCGTCAGTAGCCGTCAATTTGAAGGTAACACTGGCACCTATCAATAAACCTCTATAATGCTTAATATTAAAGCCTTTCAACTGATACAAGTCATCGCATCAGAGGTGTCAAAATGTTTCCTTTTGTTACCCTCTGAAAAAGTTTAAAAAACGAATTCTTTTATGTTGAGGGCTTGCACGGTCTTAAGGCAAAAGGTCTGAAGGATTCTTATGCCCCTATGCCTGTATATATAAGCACAAGTATCTGCAAACAAGTTATACCCCGGGGACAGTCTAAAAAGTTTTGACATGATCGTTGGGTACCGCTATAGGCAGTTTTTTCCCGCAAAAAATCCCTAAATAAAATTTTGTGTGCTATCCTTTTTACGAAACTTTCATTTCGGGAACTTTTCAAACGTTTGAGGGCCTAGGCGGTATTCAGCCGATTAAACAAAACTTTTTTGACCCCCTATGGGTGTTGGGTTCTTTGCTGGTTTCGCAGTCTCCGCATACGCTCTGCAGCCTTTTCCTTATTAACGATTATCCTGCATTTATCGCAATATTTATGAGTGAAACTATTTTTAACATGCTCGAGATCCTTACCGCACCTTACGCAGATTAAAATCCTCAAAGTATACCCATTTCCTGAAACAGCTCTGTATTTCATAATAAATTCTCTCATCTCCTTTCAAATGTTACGAAATACCGTAGGGGGGTCATGCGCATGACCTGTGTATTATTTGAATGAGCCTTATGCGGTTCCGAATGGAACTTCTAGTTTCTAACCCCTGGGGGGATATGCTAATCAAGTTTCCTTCACTATCAAAGCATAGGCCATCATCTCCTGCAGAATGTTTATAGTGTTCCCAGCCATGGCATTCACGGCATCATCTCGGTCCTCTAAAAAGCATGTATTCTATATAGAAACGAATAATAAAATGGTATTATTTATCAATTTCCATGTGTTTTAAGTGATTTTTTCATATATTTTTGAATCAATTTTTTCTTCATAATCCATATATTCTTCTGAGAGCTATGTTAATTACCGCTGTTGATTCTGTATTTCTGTATTCACTTTTAGCCCTATGTTCTAGCAGATACTCTTTCCGCATCTTTAGTCCCCAGGGTGTACGCCGTATCTTTCTTGTTGCCCTTTTATGTGCTTCTCGAGCTCCTTGTCCTGAGACACCATAAAGCTTACCTAGTTCTACAAAGCTCCATGGAATGTTGTTATCCCACCCAGACCATAGCTTGAGCATTTCTATTTCTTTAAGGGATAAGATCCTTTTCATAGCTGCTTCAAGTTCCTCTCGCAATTCTCTTCTCTCTATTTGCTTCCATAATTCGTTTAACGCTTCCGGATCCTCGAGGGTGTCCTCAACAGTTATATCATCAGCGATTGGTTCGTAAATGCTTGTTTCTCCCTTTGGCATTCTTTGTTTTAAGTGCCTGTTGATCGCTTGGTTTATCCAGTGAATCGCCCAGGTACTGAATTTTGCACTGTTTGGCAGGTCATCCCGATACGTCTGTATCGCTCTAAGAAACCCAATCCACCCTTGTTGGTATAGATCATCATAGTCTATAAAACTGCAGTGAATGGTGTATTTGTTTGCCACAAAACGAATAAGCTTTTGGTTTTTAATTGTCAGTTCATTCAGAGCAGCTACATCACCGGAGTTATACCTTGCTACCAGATCTTCGTTAGTCATTGCAATACCTCCCCAGGTCCTGTAAAATATAATTGTTGTTACGGGCCTGGGAAGGCTCTTTTCTTTTATACATCTGTAGCAATCGGATTACATACCGTTAATGGTCGGTAGTTATTCGGCATGTATCCCTCTTCATTGTTTATCATAATCATTTCATTTATTGTTGCTTCAAAGTCTGGAATATCTGCATACTCTAATTCAAAAGCTGCCCGGCACCTATCAATAATATCCCGAATATTGAATGGCTTAATTGCTTTCTCAAACTCCCATATTACATTTGAAAAATCATCATAAAGTTTGCATTCATTATCTCCCGGATATGTTTTGAAACTTCCTTTCTTCCAAACACCCTTCGGACATTGGCAATACTGGCAATGAACCTCTGATTTACTGAACATGTGATCGTCTCCTCTAAATCTTTCATTTCACAACCTTTATGTGTTTTACTTTTCGTCTAACCCTGGTTGTTTTGCCGGTTTCCTTGTCAAATAAGAATTCTCTTCCCTTACTGTCCTTGTGCATGGTGTAAGTTTTCAAACCATTGATATTTGCCCATTCTTCCGCCAAAGATGTCTTACCCTCTAGCCTTCTTAAATTACTTATACAGCCCATAACATAGACGTTAAATTCTGTTATATCCCAATTGGTATATTCCCACATGAAATGAAGAACTTCATCGCCTATAGGCTCACCCTGTGGAAGCTTCCGGATATAGTCCTGGGTATAAAAGTAATCTTTGAAGTGCCATTTATGCCCTTTAAAATCTTTTTCAACAGGGAATAACTGCATAAATTCTTTAGGTGTTAATAGCCGCATGTACGCCATTATGATTTGTGCCTCACTGAAATCAGATTCCGCTTCTTCCCGGGTAAAACTTTCCCTTTCTGGTCTGGCAATGAGTTTTTTCACACCCAAAAATAACAACTTTTTCATTGTAACCTTTGCGTCCATTCCAGAATCAACCGCATATTTCTTCAATAGTCTGTTATAAGCCCTTTCATACACTTCATGTTTTAAATTCATCTTCATTCCCTCCACAATCTCAATTTCCACATTCACGGCATTGTCGCCTTTCAACTGATTCCTCTCTCTTATAGCTTTTGCCCCTGCTGATTGCAGTTTTCATCAGCTCAGGTTCTTTACGAAGCAACTTCCAAAATTCATTTTTATAGAGTACTATGGTACTTTTCGTTAGCTGTATAACCAATTGTTTCTGCAAGGTATTCCCCAGTCTATTCTCCTTATCTACACCCGCAGCATTCGAGGCCATAGCGATATCCCCGATCATAAAGAGGATTATCATCGCAAAGAATAGAACCACATACAGGGCATTTATTGGTTTCCCTTGCGCGTTCAATCTCTTTCATGTGTCGTGCATATAATTCTTTTTGCCTTTTGGTTTTCGGCGGTTTATTTAGCCTATCAACCCACGGCTGTCGAACGATTTCAAATCTTTCTTTCCTTTCCAGACTACTGGCGTATGCCATTTCGATTAACCCGTTCATGCACATTCCTCCATTTCCTTTTTATCTTCAATGTAAAATCCGCTCAGAGCTTCATCTTTCGTGTATAGTATCTCGCTGTCACCAAATACTTTCAGTAGTCTATTCAGGTTCTCCAGTACATTTTTATATTCCTGCAGCCACATCTCTCGATCAGCAATAGGTATGCTTTGGTTGTCAAGGAAAGCAACTGCTTTAAAATGTCGCATTAAATAG
>CALMWN010000049.1 GCA_937873555.1 uncultured Clostridia bacterium | reverse complement strand
GAAATAGACATATCCGCTTCCCATTTCCATTCAGCTATCCTTTCCACCAGATGGCAGGCCACTTTTTCATCATTTACCTCTGACAAGCCGGGTTCTTGCCGGGTACAAATATCTTCGGCATATGGACAGCGTGGATTAAACCTGCAGCCCGGCGGAGGATTTGCAGGATCCGGCATATCCGGGTTTTTCAAAGGCAGAGGCTTCATATTCCTTGACAATCTCGGATCAGGTATGGGAACAGCAGACAAAAGCGCCTGTAAGTATGGATGCCGTGGTCTTGACAGCACCTGCGACAGATTTCCGATTTCAGCAACCCTCCCCAGGTACATGACCGCTATTCTCCCGTGAGAGGCTATATATCTTGCTGTTGCAAGATCATGGGTTATATATATGAACGCTATATTGAATTTTTTATTCATTTCAGACATCAGATCCAGCAAGGATATGCGCAGTGATACGTCGACCATGGATACAGGTTCATCTGCAACTATTAATTTAGGCTGTACGGATAATGCCCTTGCAAGCAGTATTCTTTGCCTCTGTCCTCCGCTAAGCTGGTGAGGGTATTTGTCGAGAAACTGCTCAGGAGGTGTAAGCCCTACAAGTGTAAACAGTTCCTCAAGCTTTTCCCTCGCTTCCTCTTTCTTCCCCACCAGTTTAAACTGCATAATGGGAGCACTAAGTGACTGGAATATGGTCCTGGCAGGGTTCAAAGCTGCATATGAATCCTGGTGTACCATTTGCACGCTTCTTCTATAGTCGGTATATTCCTTTCCTTTCAGTGACCATATATCCTTCCCCATGAATCTGACCTGTCCGGAAGTAGGCTTAAACAAGCCTGTTACAATTTTCCCGATAGTGGTTTTGCCACATCCGCTTTCACCAACAATAGCCAGGATCTCACCTGAGCCTACCACCATGTCAACATCCACTACCGCTCCAACATCACGTTTCTTCCCAAAAAGGCCTCCGCCGTTCTCGAATATCATACTTATGTTTTTCAATTCAATTAACGCCGCCATTTAAGCACCCCTCCTTTCCGACTCAGAACAAGTTGTATAGTGCCCCGGACTTATTTCCTTAAGCTCACCCTGTTTGCCGCCCGGGCACTGTCCGTTGGTCCGCAGTGCACACCTTGGGCCAAAGCGGCATCCGGCGGGAGGGTTAACCAAATCCGGAGGAGATCCCGGTATCGCACGTCTTTTGGTTATATCATCGACCAGGGATGGAGCTGCATTTATAAGTCCATTGGTATATGGATGCCTTCCATTGTAAAAAATGTCTTCAACAGAGCCAATTTCCACTACATTGCCTGCATACATTACCGCCATCCTGTCAGCAACCTTTCCAACTATGGAAACATCATGAGTCAAAAAGATCATTGTTATTCCGATATCATTGTGTATATGTTTCAATATATCCATTATGTAGGCCTGGGTTATGACGTCCAGAGCTGTTGTAGGCTCGTCCAGTATGAGTATGTCGGGATCAAGAAGAAGGCTCATAGCTATAATAGTTCTCTGCTTCATACCGCCGCTTAACTGGTGGGGATATGAATTCAGCACCTGTTTGGGATCAAGCCTTACGTATTCAAGCAGTTTACCTGCTTTTCCCATTACCTCCTCTTCTGAGAAATTCTTATGTGCTGCAGCGGTCTCCAGAAAGTGCTCCTTTATTTTCATAACCGGATTCATAGAGTTTTGAGCGGCCTGAAAAACCATGGACACTTTTTCCCATCTGAACTGTCGTATTTCTTCATCAGCAGCCTTTAACATATCCCTGCCGTTATACAGTATCTCACCACTGCTGATGACTCCCGGGGAAGTAACTATATTAAGAATAGTTGAAGCAAGAGTAGACTTGCCGCTTCCGCTCTCACCCACTATACCCAGAATCTCACCTTTGTATAAATCAATGGAAGCTCTGTCAACAGCCTTTAAAATTCCTCGCTTAATTTTAAACTCAACAGTTATGTCTTTTATCTGTAATATTTTCTCTGCCACCAGTTTCACCTCACAATTATTAAGACTACCTTGCTCTGAGCCTTGGGTTAAAAGCTTCATCCATACCGCTTGCAAAGAACAGGCATCCCATCTGGAACAGCATTATTCCGGATACAGGAGTTAAAAAATAATAGAGTGCATTGGTTCCATACAGGGCAGCTGTACTCGTCATAGCCAGATTCAGCATCATACCCCAGTGGGTAGTGGAAAACGGCACAAGCCCCAGCACCATCAGGCCTACACTGGCAGTAACCGCTGTCTTCATTATCATTATAAAGTGATAGGCAATATATGAAGCCAGGTTAGGGAGCATTTCTTTAAACACGATATGAAAAAGGCTAAGCCCCAATACTCTGCTGGCTTCAATGAAATCTCTCCTCTTTAAGGACAGGATCTGGGAACGCAGGGCCCTTGCAAGTCCTCCCCAGGACCACATACTGAGGACCACGGCAAAAATAACAGGGTTTGTTATCTGTATAAGCATGGATAAGAGCATCATAATGGGAAAGCTGGGTACAGTAAGTATGACATTGGTTATAAACATCAGGACTGCATCTGTTCTTCCACCTGCTGCACCTGATATGCCGCCAATGGCAAAGGCTATCATAATGGTAAAGGTAGCTGTGAAAAATGACAGAAGTATAACGGTTCTTGAGCCATGAATAAACTGTGCCAGTGTATCCTTACCAGCATAGTCCGTACCCAGAGGATGAATCCAGGACGGGGGCTTAAGGCGCTCAAGATAGTTTGCCTTTGTAGGCAGCGGCACAACCTCGGGACCTATGACAGCCAGAGCCAGAAAGAATACAAGCAGAATAAGTCCGAAACAAGCTCTTTTATTTCCAGTTATGGTTTTAAAAAAAGACTTTAATGAATTCATAAATCATCCCTCCACCCTTATCCTCGGATCCAGAACCGAATATAAAATTTCCGCAATCAGATTAGCTATAACTACTGTAACAGTTATCATAAGAAACATTCCCTGCATCAGAAGGTAGTCCCTGTTGGCGATAGCCTGGTTCAGGAAATATCCGACTCCGGGGTATACAAAAAGGTATTCTATAAGAGGGGATCCTCCGAACACCATACCGAAGGATATGGCCAGATTTGTAACAAGAGGAAGCAGCGCATTTCTTCCTACATACCAGGTGACGATTCTCTTTTGACCCAGGCCTCTTGCTCTGGCAGCGGTTATGTAGTCTTCACCAAGTACATTTATGGCATTTCCCTTCATATTGAGGGCCCAGCCTCCCAAACCTGCAATAATATAAGCCGAAATCGGAAGTACTGCATGGTACAGAACACTAAGGATATATGGCAGATTCATACCGGGAACCACTGAAGAGCTGTAGGCTCCTCTTGAAGGAAACCATCTTAGGTTCATCGTAAAAATTATTACCAGTATAAAGGCAATTACATATTCAGGTACCGACCCCATAATGGAAGCATACATCGACAGTACAGGATCAAGTATGGTTTTTCTTTTCCATGCTATGTACATGCCAATCAGTATACCTAACAAAAAACTGATAAAAAGTGATATCGTAAGTATAAGGAGCGTCCAGGGCAAGGCTCCTGTGATTATCTGGATCACAGATTTTCTATACATCATGGATAACCCCAGGCTTCCTTTCATCAGACTGGATATATACCTGCCATACTGTACATACAGCGGGATTTGTGGATCATAATTCAGCATGTCCTTGGCCCTCATATAGGCATCCTTATAATCCACCCCCTGATCCCGCACCATATTCAAAGCCATTGTCTCAACAGGATCTCCAGGCATAAGCCTGATAATAAGGAATGTTAGCGTCATGGCGAAAAATACTGTAGCAGCAAGCAATAGCAGCCTTTTTAACCATATCATGAGATATCCTCCCTCTGACAGATAATGAGTTATGGGAATTTGAAAGGGCTGCATCATAAGTACTGTTTTTCATGGTGTCACCCCACTTTGCTGTACAAAACCACTCAAAGCAATAGCACCTCACTCCACTTTACAGTGAAATGAGGTGCTTTCTTATGCACTATAACCCACCAGGGTGAGTTCTGTTACAGCCCCTTCAGATCACCTGCATATCTTTTATTTTTTTACGTCCATTTTCCCCAACTTAAGCAGCTTGGAAAAGGAGTCTGTTGAACTGCCACCAAACCAGATCGGATCCTTCGGATCCTCGGGATAGCCTGTAAGCTTGGTTCTGGTGTGGTATACCTTAAATGGTGTGGTTTTCTCTCCAATCGGGTAGAATGGTACAAATTCATTTGTTGCCAAAGCCAGCTTGTCGATAATTTTAATCTGGTCATTTTTTTCATTAGTATAGAATACTTCATCAATGAGCTTATAAACATCAACTGTTTCTCCTGTACCTATCTTTACCTTAAAGTCAGGATATGCTGCGCTGTTGTCTTTCGGATCCTTTAACCCTACCCATACCACATTATCCTTGTATAAGTGCTTGTAAGCGCCCCAGCCGTGTCCGTAGGCAATATTCCCCAGGAACTGGAAGCCTATAGTGTGCTGTCCTGCCTTCAGGTAGTCGTTATATGCAGCAAACTCCATTGCTTTAAACTGGGACTTTATACCAAACTGGTTCATCTGATTTACAATCGCATCACCACCAAGGAAGAAAATAGGCCAGTTGTTCATTGATGCAAACTCGATCTGAACCAGCTGTCCCTTGTCGTCCCTGTAGAAGCCGTCGGATCCCTTCTTCCAGCCAGCTTCAGTCAGAAGGTCTTCAGCCTTTTTACGGTTATATGAATAATTCTGCATTTTTGAGGTAGCATCCTTGCTTACCCATAATTCCCGGAAGGAAGGAACCATACCACAAAGATAAGGGTCGTTATCAAGAGTGCCGGGTTCTAAAACGGGCTGAATATCCTTGAGGTTAATGGCGTAGGCAATAGCCTTTCTTACACGTACATCATTAACAGGATATTTGCTGGTATTAAAGAACATTGCCGGCTGCGAACCTCTTGGCACCCAAAACAGTTTCATATCGGCCTGTGCCTTTTTGATCTGCTCAAATACGTCCGGAGGAGACCCATGCTGCTCACCGTCATATTTTCCTGTAATAGCATTGGGAACATATGCATCAAGGGTGGTATAACGCATTACTATGAGCTTCTCGAATTTTACATTGGAAGCGCACCACGAATCGCTTCTCTTTTTAAGCAGCACTTCCGATGATGTGGTATTATCCACTTTGTATGCGCTGACGCAGACTGCATCTGTAATTTTAGGCTTAAAGGTGAACAGGTCCTCTCTGACCTTTATTCTCTGATCATCGGTATCCTTGTCCAGTTTGCCGCTGGCATCAAGCTTGGCTATAAGGGGCGTAGCCTGGTCGCTCCATTTGCCGTAAACGCTGTACGGAGCATTGATTAAAACTTCGAATGCCATTTGTTTGAGCATTGGACCCTGTTTTCTCCATGTAAATACAACCGTATTTTCATCAGGTGCTTCGATTTTACCGAGATAATTCCAAATAACATTATTAGTAATAAAAGCAAGGTTGTACGAGGATATTACATCTTTGCTTGTAAATGGCTTTCCATCGCTCCATTTTACACCCTTTTTCAACTTTACTATAAGGTCATTGCCTTTTTCCTCGAAGGATTCTCCAATCAAAGGTATGTAGGTATCCTTCGGGAATGGAGCGTATTCAAACAGGCTGTCCCACATGTATTTTGCAAAGGGTATTCCGGGAGAAATAAAAGGATTGGCAACCAGTGTTTCAATAGAACCGATATTTTCGCTTACAACGAAGGTGTCCTTGGGACTCTCTCCGCTTGCTCCTGAAGGAGCTGAAACAGTGTTGGAACCGCCGCTTATTCCTGCTGTAGCAGGGCCTCCCTTGGTATCCGCAACTGGATTTCCACAGGCTGTTATGATAAATACCAAAGCTGTAACAAGTGATATAAATTGAGATATCTTTCTCCACTTGATTTTAAACATAATCTTCATCCTCCCAAAAGCATTGAAAATAGCGTAAATAAACCTTCAAAGCCCACAAACCGATAAAGTATTGTGTCCCTGCAATTTTATTTACCAGAACCGGACTATAAGAGCCAGACCAGAAGCTGGTGCCCTATAAAATGTTGGGTTTTTAATCGTGCCACGAACACGGATGCGCATCTTATCATTTCAGATAAAAAAGTAATTATGTTAAAAAAACCGGGAACAAAGAATCGAAATAAAGTTCCGGACATCACCTGCCTTCACCGAAGATCAAGCGCAAAACAAGATGGGTTAACCTTAGGTAAATGATATATTACAGGCAGTTTTCAGTAAATAATTATTCTTTTATATTCATGTACAGCTTATTATATTTGCATCATTAATATCTTAGGACAATATCAAATTTCTTGGAAAACCAGCTTATTTCTGAATTCACCGGGGGTTATTCCTTTATCTTTTTTAAAAACCCTGATAAATGTATTTGCAGTGCCAAATCCCACAGTTCCCGCTATTTCGTTAATTGTAAGCCTTCTATCGTTTAAAAGCTCCATGGCTTTATTAATTCTGATTTCATTAATATAGTCAGTTATACAATTGTCTGTCTGTTCTTTAAAAAAATGAGACAGATAGGAGGAGTTGAGGCTCATCTCTTTAGCAATGGCAGCAACGCTCAAGTTTATGTCACTGTAATTGTTATGAATATATTGAGCAATTTTTTCCTTAAGACAGGTATTATGACTCTTTCTGTTATCAATTATAAATTTGCAGATCTGCCTGTATATACTTCTTGTAGTTTTATGCATTTCTGCAACCGTCTGGCATTCGAGCAATTCGGTAACCGGATCAAAACCAACTCCGAATATGTCGGCATAATCTATCTTTATTTCATTCAGCGTCTTTATTGCAGTACTCATGATATCAAAATACAGACACTGTATGAGTCTGTATGGCAAGCTCTTCACTACAAAATTCTCATGAAATATTTTATCTATAATATTCTCGGCCTCTTTTATCTCTCCGGCTTTTACATAATTAATCAGCTTCAGCTCTATTTCCAGAGTATAGTAATACTGCCTGCTGTTTTCAAAAATTTCCGAGAAACAAATTATGGAGTTATTTCCTCTTGTTATCTTATAGCTCAAAGCTGCCAGCGCCTCCTTGTAGGATTCTGCTATGCTGGCCATTCCCGTGTAAATTTTCCCTATGCTTATTGTCAATACAATGTTAAATTCCTCTTTCAAGTGCACTCTTACTCTTTCAGCAATATCAATAATAGATCCGGAATATTTGCCATTGTGATTTTCATCAATGTTAACAAGGATGGCGAGACGCTCCTTATCCATATCAACAGCATAAATCATATAGTCGTCTCCGGCAGCTTCTTCTATTGATTTTGCACAGACAAGCCTTGCCAAGGCCCATTCATGTTCTGCCCCCCCATTTACGACATTGCCACAGCTATCTATGTTAAAGAGCAGTACAACAAATTTATCTGAGATAAATTTAATATTGAAAAAATTCAAAGAATCTATTATACTTTCGTTTATTGTTATATTTCCTTTAATCAGACGGGATATGAAATTGGATTTTATTAAAGGCTGCTGCTGCTGCAGCATGTTTTTAACACTCTGATTTTCATCCATAATTGAAAGCATTGTTTCTCTTATAAAATCGTACTCATTTTTTTCTAAAGGCTTTACGGGCCTGTCTATTTTATCTGTCAATAAATGCATCAACTCTTTCACAGGATTGTAGTTCCTGTATGTCATAAATAATGCTATCAGGATACCTATCAAAAGGCTAAATAAGGATACCATAAATATGAATTTTTTTATGGCATCCACTTTTTCCATAAAAATATGGGTAGGCACCACAGAAATATACTTCCAGTCGTTAACAAAGGATGATGTATAGGATACCACCACCTCATTCCCATTCAGTTGGTCATAAACAATTCCGCTTCTTCCCGAAAGTTTGTCAATGAAAGGAGCTTTTTCGTTCATCAGGGAAGTGGGAAGGTCATAGTCACTGACAGTGCTGGCAATAAGGCGCCTTTTCCCATCAATCACATATAATGTGCTTTTATTTACATTTTCAATATTATTTAAAAACTTTGATATCCCCTGCTCGTCAATAAGCATAACCAGACTTCCGGTATATTTGTCCACACCCTGGACAAGAGGATAGACATAGGTTATCATATTGCTTTTCCATCTGCCGATATTCATTGTCTGTAAAGGAACATAATCCGGCCCGCCCCGGAAATTTTCCAGAAAGCTCTGCCATGAGGAATAGTCGATGTTCTTGTATCCATAAAAGCTGTTGTAAAAGAAATCTGATTTCCAATAGCCGGTAGGGCTCAGAATCATATCGTTATTTTTATCATATATAAACAGGTCGTAGATAAACTGATTTCTGCTTTTATGTTCGAAGACGTCCTTAAGGATTCCGGATACATATCTGTCTTTTTCACTTCCTGCAACTCCACCCGGTCGCAGAAAATCCAGAAGATTTCTGTTATAGGCTATCTGTACCGATAATTGGTGCATGTCTTTCAACTGAGTATCAATCGCCTGGCTTACCTGCTTAAGCATTGCATCATTATAACGGTTTGATTCTTCTTCAATTATCCTCCCGGCTTTAAAATATACAGTCCCTCCAATGCTCATTGCAATAAACAGGATAGCTATATAGGATATCAGAAGCTTAAAGAAAATGCTATGAAGTCTTTTTATTTTCGTAATAATCCTCATAACAGCAGTTACCTCCAGAAATATTGTTTAATTGATTCCAAAAGCAAGAAAGCAATTTTTTTGATTTTTAGCTTCTTCGTACCTCTGCCGGTTTAAATAGAAATCTGGTGGGTTAACTATAATGTCATACAAAAATGCAAGTATCAGGCCACATAAGCCTTCTGCCATCATGAAGATTGAATGCTGCTATATCTGTATCGACGGTTATCTCCTTGAATAAGTGGCTGGCAGCCTTTTGGGATATCCGGTCGAAGTCGTTATAGTATAAGTCAGGGGGGAATTAAAAAAGTAAAAAATGAGTTGAGGTTAAATACTATTAAATTGATATTTATATAAATACTATAATGAAAATTGAGAACAATTCCAATTCGGGCTCTTTTTAAGACTGTGACGTTATTTATATAATGAAGCCGTCTCAAGTGCGGCATTTATATTTTCCAGAGGAGTGTCAGGCATTATGCCGTTACCCATGGCAATCAGCAGCCCGCCCTCTGCCTTGTGAAAAGTATCAATCAGTTCCTTTACTCCTTTTTGAACATCATACACAGTTCCTTCGGGCAGAAGATGTTGTACGTCTATTCCGGCAAGGAAGCTTATCCTTCCTCCAAATTCCTCCACAGTCTTCCTCTCATCCATACACCCTCTTTGTACCGGATGAAAGACATCCAACCCGGCTTCTATGAGATACTGCATGAGTTTTGTGTTATCTCCGCAGGAATGCAGAAATACATGCATTCCCTTGCTGTGGACGTACCCTATGAATTCCTTGTACAACGGAAGATAGAGCTCTTCAAATATAGCCGGTGACATCATTGGGCCTTTCTGATGTCCAAGATCATCTGAAGTGAATATTCCATCAAACCCCAATGCGGCAAATCGGTCCACAATAACCTTGTAAAACTCCAACAGCTTTATTCCGACAATTTTAAGCTTATCCATATTTTCATAATAATCTAACATAAGATTTTCCATACCTCTGATCTCCCAAAGCCTTTCATGGAATAATCTCCACCAGCAGCCTAATTTATATCGCTTGCCGGCATTTGAAAGCTTGCTTTGAACACATTCGAAAGTACCGGGTTCATTCGGATCAGGGAAATCCTCAAGAAACAGGTCCATTTCAGACCAATCCGGTAATAAAACCGAAGTATTACCTATGCTGTGCTTTTCCGCCCCGCTGTAATCTTTTTTATATCCCCAGCGGTATGATGGGTTGCTCATTGGGCTTTCTATAGTACCAGGACAGGTATAAAACACTGCAAATAAGTCCTCCGGGTATTGTTCAGCCATCTTGTCCAGAGGCTCGCCATATTTTTCCTTGAGCCCCTTTCCCCACCATTTATGAAATACAAGCGGGATTTTGCCACAGCCCTTTCTTTCAATAACTTTTATAACCTCTTCCCTGGTCATCGGCTCTCTAACCATACTGTTTACCCCTCCCAATAAAATTTGCTCGACATCGAGTCTCGCAAAATTTTGTCTTCACATGTTGCAGACCTAATCAAAGTCCTCGTTTAATGTTTGATTTTTTTACTCACTATTCACTTGACGTCATTTCAATTTTATCTTATTTATCCAGAATTTTAAATATAATATTTTATTACCTGCAAACAAAGCTGCACAAGCGTGCACTTGGGAGAAGTTATCTTTTATAGATAACGAAATTATTTAGTGATAAAACCAGGCGGGTAAGGAGACTTTCACTCCTTACCCGCCTTATCTGTCTTATATCTTAGGTTTTTTGGGAATTACCGCCCAGGCTATCAAATATCCTATAATGCCGGGTACAAACCCGGTAGCGACCACCAATATTACAAGAAGGAGCCTTAACAGTGTAGGGTCTACTGAAAAATATTCTCCCAGACCGCCGCAAATTCCTCCCAGTTTCTTGTCGGTGTCAGACAGGTAAAGCTTTTTATCCATACTTATCCCTCTTTCCTATTAATATCATATGCAAAAATGAAGCTGCAATTTTTTATTGTCCGGTAATATTTCAACTGGAGACAACGAACTGTAAAAGTAAAACTATCAAATTTAATCATCTCAGGATACCGCATTCTTCAAATGCTATCTTCCTGGATATTAAATTAAGTTTTACTATATTTACTGTTCGGCCTCTCTATATATACGCAATTAAAATTATCATGTCTGATAATTTTCACCAGGTCCTGTTGAACCTTAAGTCTTCGAGTGCATTTTCGTCCAGATTGTACCAGAAAACCTCGCCGTTGTTTATACCTTTCATGATCAAATCCTGCCCTGAAGGCCTGTTTCTTCCGTATACGCCTCCGTTACCTGCCGCCCAGCTGCCGTCAATCTTGTTGTAATCACAGGTTTGGCCCGTTGATGCTTTTACTCCCGATATTTTAAAGACCACAAGCAAATTCCCTCTTTGAGTATTATCAAGTTCCAAATTCAAAAGCTCACCGTGTTTCACCACCTTCGCAGTCGGAGGCAGATAATACGAGAAGTTCCAGGTGTTATACCGGCTGTTTCCGGGATTGGTTTCAGAGCTTTGACGCTTGTCGGAAGATATTTTCAATCTTTTCATATCATTGACATAGCTGCTGTTTTCCAGCAGCATGTAATTCCCTGCTTCCTCCTGTACATAAACATCTGCCCGGTATAAAAGGTTTCTGCTGTCCATTATGAAGAAGTCGGTGTTTACTGCGATTGTATCACCGGTATTGTTAAGCCCGAAGGAGTCTATCTTGAATCTTGCCATATATCCCAGCTTTATTCCCGACTGTTCCCTGTTCCTGTAAACCGGCATGTCCCTTGTCTGTATACCGGCAGCTTGCAATGCAGTCGGCCTGTGATTGCCGGGCATTTCGAAATAGTTCTGCCACCTTGGATCGGCAATTAAACTGATTCGCAGGTTGGTGAGCTTCAGATTGTTTACCGTGACAATATAGTTATTGGTCTGCAGCAGCTCCCCCGTCCTTTTGCTGTATATCGACACCGAGTAGGTGCATAGGTCCTGCAGAGTTGAAGGAATATAAATGCTTTTTGAGAAAATGTTCGAAGAATTATTCTCCATCAAAACATTGCTTATTCCAAGGTCGGCCGAATCCACCCCTGTCTCTTATACACATCTGACGCTGCCGAC
>CALMWN010000048.1 GCA_937873555.1 uncultured Clostridia bacterium | reverse complement strand
AATTTGACAAGGATCCAACTGTGTTTGAAACGGGAAAGCTCAACTTTTCCGATCCGAGAGTGCAGAAGAGTCTGCTCGATATGAAAGACATGTGGGACAAAGGCTACTTTAACCCTTCAGGTTTGACAGCAAAGGTTGAGGAAGTTTCCCAGGCTTTTGTGCAGAAAAAGCAGGCACAGTTTATGGTTGTCCCAATCAGACTCCAGTATATCGTAGAAAATGCTCCTAAAGATATGGACCTCGCAACGTATGTGCTTCCGGGAATAAACGGCAAGCCGCCGAAAACTCTTGGCGGTGCCAGCCAGGTTGTAGGAATAAGCTCTTCAACCAAACAATTTGATGGCGCACTTTATTTTCTGAAATACCTTACTTCCAAGACACACTTTGCACTACCAAACATGAAATATGAAAACTCAAGTCTTAACAATGTCCAGAAAGACCCTTCCCTCCAGGGCATAATGAAGGGATATACCGATGCTGCAGCAAACGGATTCATACCGGAAATACTGGTGCCTGCAGAAATAACTCCTCAGATGAGGGAGATGTTCATGCAGGAGTATATACCAGGGTTGATGCTGGGCAAAACCACTGTTGACAAAATAAGTGAGTCATTACAAAAACTTTATAAAGAAACCTATCTTGACAAGAAAAAATAATAACTTTTCCAGGTTCAGATAACAGCCTTTATTTTAATCAGATGTATCCTGCTGCACGGTTGTTCGAAACATTCCGTGCAGTAGGAATTAATTTGTTCTATATATTTTACGATAAACGTATTACAATCTTAATCTTGATATCGTAAAATATTTACCTTGATTCATTGAATACGCGAAGAACCTTTTTGATGTATAAACTGCATATGGTTCAAGTGCAGTTTATTAATGTAAAATCTTTCGCGTATTCAAAATAGTAAGATTATATGAAGAGGTGAGGCATTTGATTTCTGGCAAAAGTTACAACAGAAGCAAGGTTGTTGAAAATATCACCGGCCTGCTGATGGTTCTGCCTACAGTTATAATTTTTTTAATATTCCTTTACTTTCCTTTTTTCAATGCCATCCGAATAAGTTTTTATGAATACAGTGGAATCGGTCCAATAGTTGATTTTGTCGGTTTGCGTAATTACAGGCAGGCTATTGTAGATCCAAATTATTATAATGCTCTTGGCAACATACTAAAATTGATGGTGATAGACGTAACCGTTTCCATAAGTGTCGGCTTCATTCTCGCTTATATACTCTTCGAGAGGGTGCCAGGGTGGAGATTCTTCAGTTCGTCTTTATTTATCCCGTATTTAATATCCATGGTTGTATCAGGCAGCATATGGACAATCATATACGATCCTACAATAGGACCCGTCAACGCAATATTAAAGATGATGGGAATGGGGAACCTGGCGAGAGCCTGGCTGGGAGACCCTGGTACGGCAATGTATTGTGTGGCTGTCACATGGATTTGGAGAGTAATCCCATTTAATATGCTCATAATGTATGCAAATATTTTAAAGATGCCCATCGACTTTCTGGAGGCAGCCAAAATAGACGGCGCTACACTTGTACAGCGCATAAGGTATGTAATTATCCCTTATCTGAAACCTACTTTCGGTGTGTTGTTTCTGCTTACCGTCACCCATGATTTCAGAATATTCGATACGGTCTGGATAATGACTCAGGGCGGGCCTGCAAGAGCCACCGAGGCGATTACCACATATATCTACCGCAAGGCATTTCAAAACCTTGAATTCGGGTATGCATCCGCAATATCCATTATTATGATGATTATGATGTTTGCTGTAGTGGCTATTGTAAATATAATACGAGACAGAGCAAAAGATTAGGAAGGAGGGGTATTGAAACATGAAGAAAAAGGTAAATGTTTTACAAATAGCGCTGTTTATAATCATGACATTTTATTCAATAGTATCACTCTACCCGCTTGTCTGGGTTGTCATACAGTCTTTTAAAACCGAATCGGAGTTTTTGCTAAGTATATGGACCCTTCCGTCCAGGATGAATTTTGCCAACTATGTAGCAGCATGGAATAAGGCGAATTTTTCGATTTATTTTATTAATTCTGTTACTGTTACCGTAACTACACTAGTACTTGTTTTATCACTTACTGCGGTGGCAGGCTTTGCATTTGCAAAGCTGAACTTCATAGGAAAGAAATTCCTTTTCAATATGATTATTGTTAATTTGATGATACCTACTGCAATAATCCTGCTGCCCATGTTTTTCCTCATTAAGGACCTGGGTATAAAAAATACCCTTCCGGCATTGATTTTTCCTTACTTTACTGGAACTGTGCCACTTGGATTGATCATAACCACCAGCTACTATAAAGGCCTTCCGGATGAACTGCTTGAAGCTGCGAGGATAGACGGCTGTTCCTTCTTCCAGTCGTTTCTTAGAATTATACTGCCTCTAGGAGTTCCCATTATGGCAACACAGGGAATTCTGGCAGGCATGAGTACGTGGAATGAATATATGTGGGCCCTCATATCAATCAGTGAAAAATCCAGGTACACTATTCCTGTTGGAATTACGGTGCTTCAGGGTGCAAGAGACAGAACCGGTTATGTTGTTGGCTTTGCTGCTCTTACGTTGAGCTCGATTGTAATTGTGGTTCTGTATCTATTCAGTCAGAAATTCTTTGTCAAGTCAATAGCTGCCGGGGCGGTTAAAGGCTGACTTCATAGTTTAATCTTTTAAACAAAAATACAAAGCCAACAATGTATCGGATAAAATTCTGGGAGAGAGATGGTGAATATAGTTATGGTCTCTATTTATGATGTAAAGTGCGAGTACAGGAGCAATCCCATAGGAATCGGCAACACCAGACCAAGATTCAGTTATAAACTGAAGTCTGACGGTTATGGAATTTTTCAACAGTCAAGAAGAATTGTGGTTGCTTCATCGGAAGTCAAACTTAAGGATGGCAACTACGATATGTGGGATTCCGGAAATGCGGAATGCTCAAATACAGTCAATATAACCTACCAGGGTAAAAAACTGAAATCAAGACAAATCTGTTATTATAAAATATTTGTCCGGCTTGTGGATGGAAACACTGTCGAGAGCGGCACCAATACGTTTGAAATGGGATTGCTGCACCGTTCGGAGTTCAGAGGTACATTTATCGGATACATAAATGATACCAAAAAGGTTTTAACAAAAGGCAAATTTGAGGAAGGACTGCCATCTCCGCACATTCGGAAGGCATTTGATGTTACGGGAGAAGTAAAAAGGGCGAGAATATACACAACTGCATTGGGATTATACAAGTTCAAGATAAATGGAAGAAAGATTACTGATGACGTTTTCACACCCGGCTGGACTGAATATGAAAAGCTGGTTCAATACCAGACTTACGATATAACTGATGCGCTGAACAAGGGGCGGAATGTCATATCGGTGGTACTTGGCGATGGCTGGTATGTGGGATGTACCGGGCTCTTTGGAAGAGAGTACTATGGCTCGTACCCCATATCCTATTTCTGCCAGATCGAGATAGAATATTCCGATGGAACCATGGAAACCGTCTTATCGGATAATACCTGGAAAGGCAGTGAGGGGCCCATCATTTATTCTGATATATTTATGGGCGAATACTATGATGCCAATAAGGAACTCCCAGGTTGGGAAGATGCCGACTTTGACGATTCCGGCTGGAAAACCCTGTATCAGACACCGTTCAAGTCGGTGGACTTTACAGGTGATCTGGTTGCACAGACCAATCCCACAATGAAGGTTAATGAGTTTATAAAGCCGATTTCCATCCACAAGGTGGCAGATAAGACCTATATTTTTGACATGGGTCAGAATATGGTAGGCTGGATAAACTTCAAACTCAAAGGAGCCAGGGGTGATGTCATACGGTTTAAGTACGGAGAAATGCTCAACCCCGACAATACCCTTTACACTGAAAACCTGCGCAATGCAAAAGCAACGGATTACTATGTATGCAGCGGCAAGGGAGCGGAAGGGTTTGAAACCTCCTTTACCTTCCACGGCTTTAAGTACTGCGAGGTGTACGGAATTGACTATGAGCCTTCACTTGGAGACTTGAAGGGCTGTGTCGTCTATTCCTCTATGGACATGAGCGGACATTTCGAATGTGATGATGAAATAGTAAATAAGCTTAACAGCAACATACTGTGGGGACAAAAAGGGAACTTCCTTGACGTGCCGACCGACTGTCCCCAGAGAGACGAGCGCCTGGGCTGGACGGGAGACACGCAGGTATTCTGCAAGTCTGCGTGCTACAACATGGATATGGCAGCCTTCTACACCAAGGTAATGCGTGACATTAACCACGCACAGCGTCTGGATGGTTCATATACCGATATTGTTCCATATGTCAACATTTCCACCAATGTGCACAGCCACACGGGAAATGCCGATTCAGGCAACCCGGCCTGGGCGGAGTGCGGAATAATCCTGCCGTACACGGTTTATATTTACTATAACGACACATCCATAATCAATGACAACTATCATTCAATGCAGAAATATATAGAATACCTGATAAACGATTCGGAGAATTTTATCAGACGCGATATCGGTTACGGCGACTGGCTGTCCATAAATGATGATACTCCCAAGGATCTTATCGGTACGGCATATTTTGCTTACAGCGCATATCTGATGGAATTCATGAGCAGGGTGACAGGCAGGAAATCTGAAGCCGACTACTACAGGGAATTGTTTGGGAAGGTACGGGATGCATTTGTCAACAGGTATGTCGATACTGCCACAGGTAAAATCCATGGTGATGCCCAGACCTGTTACATACTTGCCCTTAAGATGAAGCTGGTTGCCGGGGAGCTTAAGACAAAGGTGATAGAGAACCTCAAGCGCAAGATAGTAAACAACAACGGCAACCTTTCCTGCGGTTTTGTGGGAGTGAGTTATCTGTTGCCCATGCTTTCAGAGAACAAGCTTGATGATTTTGCTTACGATATTCTGCTGCAGCGGACCTTCCCGTCCTGGGGCTATTCAATTGTCAATGGCGCTACGACCATTTGGGAGCGCTGGAACTCCTATACAAAGGAAAACGGCTTCGGTGATGTAAGGATGAACTCCTTCAACCACTATTCATTGGGTTCTATTGCAGAATGGATGTACCAGTATATGGGGGGGATTATGCTTGATGAGAATTGCCCGGGCTACAGGGATTTCATCATCAGGCCCCATATTGATCCAAAGGGAAGGATACGTTATGTAAATGTAAGCTATGATTCTATCAACGGACAAATCAAAAGCAGCTGGAAGATAGAAAATGGTGTATTTAAAATGGAGTTTACAGTGCCGGCCAATACAAAGGCGTCAGTATATGTCCCTAAATCCGGAGCATCCGGTGCAAATGTCGAAGTTTTAAAGGGTGACTGCCTGCAACACGTAGGGGATGAAAACGGTTACTACTTGTTCAATGCAGTTTCAGGAGAATACAGCATTACAGTAAGATAGCATCATTTGATAAAAGTATATGATGTGCCGGTATGCACCCGGCATTATTAAAACTGACACAGGTTGTGAATAAGACGTATTATTTTAACTTAAGAAAGGTTGGATTCAAAAATGGATCTGATAAGCAAATTGAAATCTCCTCCAAAAGAAAATAGATCTGTGCCGTTCTGGTCTATAAACGACAAGCTTGAACCGGATATGCTGAAGCATCAGATTGATGAAATGAAAAGGATGAAAATGGGAGGCTTCTTCTATCATGCCAGGGGCGGATACAAGGGAGATTACCTTGGAAAGGACTGGATGGAGTGTGCAGGCGTAGCGGTTGAACATGGAAAAAACGTGGGCATGGACGCCTGGATGTACGATGAAGCAGGATGGCCAAGCGGATTTGCAGGAGGCCTGGTCAACGGTCTGGGTGATAAATACCATCAGAGATGGCTAAAGCCATTGCTTCAAAAAAAGTCACAGATGGATAAATCCAAAATTGTAGGTGTTTTTGCCAAAGCCTCCGGAAACGGATACAGAAAAATGGATGTTGACAGTCTTGATGATAATACCGAATACCATGTAGTGTACAATATGTCAACTGCTTCTTATGTAGATGTAATCAGCCCGGACGTAACAGCGAAGTTTATCGAGACAACATATCAGAAATACTATGACACATTTACCGAGGATATGGGGAAAACACTGCCCGGTATCTTTACCGACGAGCCGCAGTACGCGCGCGGGCAGGCTCCCTGGTCTTATATTATCCCGGATGAATTTAAGAAAGCATACGGCTATGACATACTGGACAATCTTATGGCCCTGTTCGATGAATATGATGGAGCTGAAAAGATAAGATACGACTTTTACCGTCTTTGTCATTTATTGTTTGTTCAGAACTACATGAAACAGATTTATGACTGGTGTGAAGCCCATAATTGCAAACTTACCGGCCATATCCTGGTAGAGGATTCAATAGCCCTGGAAATGACAGGAGTTGCAGGTTCTATGACCTTCTATGAATACATGCATGTACCGGGGATTGACTGGCTGGGGAGAAGGGACGCGTCTACCGTTGCATGCAAGCAGCTGCAGTCGGCTGCAAACCAGCTGGGCAAAAATCAGACGCTCTCTGAAATGTTCGGCTGCACCGGCTGGGATGTAAGCTTTGACGAACTCAAATGGATTGCTGAATCCCAGTATGTAAATGGAATCAACTTCATGTGCCAGCATCTGGAAAGTTACACACTGAGGGGACAAAGGAAGCGTGACTTTCCGCCGTCCTTGTTCTACCATCAGTCATGGTGGGACCTCTACCCTCAATTCAATGAATACTTCAACAGGCTCAGTGCCTTGCTGACAGAAGGCAGGCAGGGGGTAGACGTACTTATGCTTCACCCGGTACACACAGGCTGGATGTTGTATAATCCTGAGTGCCAGGATGCAGTTAACAGCTTCAGCGCAACCTTTGATGAAATAAGTGAAAAGCTCAGCGAACATCAGGTGGACTACCACTACGGCGATGAAATTCTGATGGCAAATCACGCCAAGGTAGTCGGCAGCAATATGAAAGTCGGCCTTTGTGAATATAAGGTTGTCGTCATGCCGCAGATGCTTACATTGGATGAAGCTACATACAAGCTGCTGATGATCTATACAGCAGCAGGCGGAAGGCTTGTAAGCTATAAAACCTTTCCGGCGAAAATTGATGGTATTGATGATGCAAGGCTTGTTTCACTTAAAAGCAAGGCTGTCTGTTTCGATGACTATGCCGGGCTGCTGGCTTATCTTAAAGGTGTTTCCAGCCACTGTATGTATATTACGGCGGATGGAGACAATAACCATGGTCTTCGGTATATGAAGAGAGAGCTTGGAAACGGGCAGTCCGCCTATTATGTTTTAAACAAGGAAACTGATACCGGATATGACACAATGATCACTTTCAGCGGAGCCAGGGATGTAAAGCTATTGGACCTTGTTACGCTTGAAATTGGAAATCTTCCTTTGGTTCAAAGCGCGGCAGGCTGTGAGGTCAAACTGAGCTTCAAACCCATGCAGTCACATGTCTTGCTGTGTGATTGCAAGGCAGATGTAAAACAGGATGAACGGAATGAAAAGACACAGGTTGTCAGGCCTGACTGCAGCAAAGCCTGGAAGATAGATGACATGGGGTTGAATTCCCTGACGGTCGATTACTGCCGCTACAGGGTGAATAAAGGAGAATGGAGTGAACCCACTCAGACGCACCTTGCTTTCAAGCAGCTGCTTGAGTACAGAAAGAGTGTGGATATAGATGTGAAAATGGCTTTCACTATGGAAGCGGATCCTTCAAAACTCAACTCCCTTTTCATGGTTTTTGAAGACCCTCAAAAGTGGGATATCAGTGTAAACTCACAGAAGGTCGGATACAAGGGCGCCGGCTATTGGAAGGATAGCGCATTCAGTAAGATTGACATAAAAGCGTATGCAAGAAAAGGCGAGAATGAGATCTTATTAAGTGGAAGCTTTTATCAGCGTCAAAAAATATATGACGTAGTATTTGGAGACAATACGGTCAGGACTGAATTGAACAGGATTACATATGACACTGAACTTGAAAGCGTCTATATCGTTGGGGATTTTGGAGTGAAGAGCCTTTCGGGTTATTCTTACGGTGAGAGAAATGCGGTTTATACAAACGGGCCATTTGTTATCATTGAAGCTCCGAAAGAAGTAAAATCCGGAGAGCTTGCCACCCAGGGATTCTGCTTCTTTGCGGAAACAATCATGTTAAGTCAGCAGTTTGATGTCAAAAAAGACGGCTCAAGAGTTCTGCTCGATATAAAACCGCCGTATGCGCCTGCTTCCGAGATTTATATAAATGGGAAGCTTGCGGGGAATTCGTTCTGGATGTATGAGCCGCTGGATATCACCGGACTGGTAAAAGACGGTGAAAACAGGATTTCAGTAAAACTATACACCTCCAACAGGAATTTGCTTGGACCGCATCATCATATTGACGGTGAAATATATTGGGTCGGTCCCTTCAGCTTTACAAACAGGAGGAACTGGACCGACTATGAGAATACCTGGACTGACAGGTACACCTTTGTAAAATTCGGTGTAAAAGATTAGTGATCAAATATTTCTAAATATTTAAGGCCGGACATTGATAAACATCAATATCCGGCCTTAAATTTTGCTGCCTCTGTCGAACTCAAAAAAATTATGCTATAATATGACATATTATTCTTGAATTTAATAAACATATGATGACAATGAGGCGAAGAAAAAAAGTGGCTAAATCTGAAAAATCTTCCGGAAGAAGACTAAGAGCTATAATGCTGATTTTTACCGTACTGATATTATTATTGATCATCCGGGTTTTCTGGCTGCAGATTGTAAAAGGCAGCTGGTACCAGAAGGCGGTATCGGCTCAGCAGTTCAGAAATCAAGTCATAAGTCCCAGCAGAGGAAAAATCCTGGACCGTAATGGAAATGAGCTGGCATACAACCTGCCTGTAGTAACTATTACTGCCGATCCTTCCCAAATACAGATGTCAAAAGTGAAAACCGGTGAGATAGTCCAATCGCTTTCAGAAATTCTTGCCATGGACAGGACTGAGCTTGACAAAGTCTTGCAGCAGACGGGGCATTATGCTCTTGTCAAAAGAAAGGTTGACAAGGATACAGGAGAAAAGATAAGGAAATGGATTAATGAAAAAGGCATAGTAGGAATTTTTATTAACCAGGATACGAAAAGATACTACCCGAATAAGAAACTGGCAGCACACGTGATAGGTTTTACGGGAGCGGACAACCAGGGATTGAACGGTATAGAGCTTGTTATGGAGCAGTATCTGAAGGGAAAACCGGGAAAGCTCCTGTACGAATCGGATGCAGGGGGGAATGGAACTCCCCTTGGGAAGGAAAACCGTATAGATGCCCAGGAAGGTTTGAATGTATTACTGACCATAGACGAAAACATACAGAATATTACTGAAAAAGCCTTGCAGAAGGCTATTGAAGATAACAAGGTCCTCAGGGGTGCTACTGCAATTGTACTGGATCCTAAAACATCAGAAATCCTGGCAATGGTGTCAAAGCCAGATTTTGATCTGAATGACCCCTATGCTGCTCCTGCCGGCGTTACAGGACTGGATACAGGCAAATGGAATGAAATGAAATCTGAAGACAGGGTCAAAAAGCTGCAGGAAACAGTCTGGAGAAATAAAGCTGTCAACAGTACCTATGAGCCGGGCTCAACCTTTAAGGTGGTGACGGCGGCAGCGGGGCTGGAAGATGGAATTGTCACCCCTGAAAGTGATGTTATTGATGCACCCATAATTGTTTCGGGTTGGACTATCAACTGCTGGTACCTCCCCGGACACGGAAGGGAGAAGTTCAAGGAAAGCATGTACAATTCATGCAACCCTGTATTTGTCAAGCTTGCGCAGTCTATGGGAATTGACAGGTTCTATCAATACGTGAATGCCTTCGGGTTTTACGATAAAACCGGTATAGACCTGCCTGGAGAGGCAAACAGCATTATCCATAAAAAACCTACAGAGATTGATATGGCAACGGCTTCATTCGGCCAGAGCTTTCAGATAACTCCCATACAGATGATAACGGCTTATGGCGCAGTGGCTAACGGGGGCAAGCTTTTAAGGCCTCATTTGGTTAAAGAACTAAAGGATTCAGCGGATAACGAGGTTAAGAAGTACGAACCCGAGGTTGTAAGGAATGTTATTTCGAAGCAAACGTCGGATACACTGCGGGATATATTGGAGGGAGTGGTTTCCAAGGGTACGGGCATCAATGCCTATGTCAAAGGGTACAGGGTGGCCGGCAAGACTGCAACATCGCAAACCTTTGAAAACGGAGTGAGAAGTAAAGACAAGTATATCGCCGCTTTTTCCGCTTTTGCTCCTGCTGACAACCCTGCCATTTGTGTATTGGTGGTGCTGGATGATCCGAGCCTGGATTCCCATTCCGGAGGTGTAGTTGCGGGCCCGGTGGCAGCCAGGATTATAGAAGAATCCCTGGGCTATCTTGGAGTGGAGAAAAGTGATCAGTGATCCTTGAGTAAATACTTCAAACGGCACAATAAAAGTAATAAAAATCAAATCACTTGAATATAAATTAACGAACAACGTTAAAAAATAGTTCAATAATGTTAAAATATAAACTTTTCTTTAAAATTTTTCCAATATGGTTTAGAATATGATTTATCGATGAAACGTTTTCTTAAATTGTTGGCTGATAATTCCAGACAAAAACTTATATAATAGGATTTTACCTTAAAAACCGGATTTGATTGCATTGACTGCAATATTGAAAAATGTGATCGGATAAAGGTTATCCTATTGCCGAAAGGAGCATATAAATGTTTAGAAATTTGGACGAAACCAAGTTGAAGGAAAAAACCAGACAGCTCAGGGTGAACATTTTGAAGATGCTGGGTGAGGCAGGTTCGGGGCATCCCGGCGGCTCGCTTTCTTCCATTGACATGCTGACGGTACTGTATAACAAGGTAATGAAGCATGACCCCAAGAATCCTTCTTGGAATGAAAGGGACAGATTTGTGCTGTCAAAAGGCCATGTTTGCCCGGCTCTCTACGCAGTACTGGCTGATTGCGGTTACTTTGACGAAAAGGAACTTATGACACTAAGGAAATATGAAAGCATACTGCAGGGACACCCATATATGTTCAAAACTCCCGGACTGGATGTATCGTCAGGCTCACTCGGGCAGGGTTTGTCAGTAGCTGTCGGAATGGCTCTCGCATCAAAAATGAATAATGAAAGCACAAGAGTCTATTGCCTTATGGGAGACGGGGAATCGCAGGAGGGTCAGATATGGGAGGCTGCAATGGCTGCAGGCCATTATAAGCTGGATAATCTCTGTGGAATACTGGATTTCAACGGTCTGCAGATAGACGGCAAGGTTGAAAAAGTCATGAATATCAATCCCGTCAAGGATAAATGGACTGCCTTCAATTGGAACGTAATTGAAATAGACGGACACGACGTTGGGAAAATCGAAGAAGCGTTTAATAAAGCCGGCGAATATAAAGGAAAGCCGACCCTGATACTTGCAAGAACTGTCAAGGGCAAGGGAGTTTCATTTATGGAGAACGAGCCCGGATGGCATGGCGTCGCTCCGAATAAAGAACAGCTTGAGAAGGCTTTAGCCGAATTAAAAGCTTAAACGATAAGGAGATATGGTATTATGTTGAAAATAAAATTAAATGTTGATCTGAATAATGTCGGGATGAAGCCGACAAGAGACGGTTACGGTGAAGGTTTGGTTGAGGCAGCTGAGACAAACAATGATATAGTTGCCATAGGTGCTGATATAACAG
>CALMWN010000047.1 GCA_937873555.1 uncultured Clostridia bacterium | reverse complement strand
GTATAATATGGAAAGAAAAGTAATTCAAGTCGAAGAAAAGGTACCGTTTCTTGAAGCATTACCTCTTAGTTTTCAGCATCTGTTTGCCATGTTTGGCGCATCGGTACTGGTTCCGTTTCTTTTCAACGACGCTGCAAAGACGCAGGTTATCGATCCATCTCTGGTCCTTTTAATGAACGGCATAGGCACTTTGATATACCTGTTTTTATGTAAGGGAAGGGCTCCGGCTTTTTTAGGTTCAAGCTTTGCCTTCATTGCTCCGGCAATCGCCGTAATAACAAGCACAGCTGACAGAGGGCAGGGATTTTCGAAAGCACTGGGAGGATTCATACTCTCAGGCCTGATATTTGCAATAGTGGCACTGATAATCGGCGCTGTCGGCACGAAATGGCTGGACGTCGTTCTACCTCCTGCAGCAATGGGCCCGATAGTTGCACTCATAGGTCTTGAACTTGCAAGCACTGCAGTAGGAATGGCCGGACTGTATCCAAACAAGGATGGTGCCTTTGATAAAAATGCAATCATTGTTTCATTATTCACCCTCCTGATTGTCATACTGGGTTCTTTACTGTTCAGAGGCTTCATGGCAGTCATACCGGTTTTGTTTGCCGTATTGGCAGGATATGCGCTTTCCGCCTTCATGGGAGTTATTGATTACTCAAAAATCGCCGGTGCAGATTGGCTGGTAGCTCCAAAACCTGTTCTCCCCTCATTTGATTTCAATGCAATGCTTATAATTGCCCCGGCCGCTCTGGTTGTGATATCCGAGCATATTGGCCATCTTTTTGTAACAAGCAACATAGTCGGAAGAGATCTTACCAAAAATCCGGGCCTTCACAGATCACTGCTCGGAGACGGTCTGTCAACAATGCTGTCCGGCTTTACCGGCTCCGTTCCAACAACAACATACGGTGAAAACATGGGAGTTATGGCAATAACAAGAGTTTACAGTGTATGGGTAATAGGCGGAGCTGCAGTTATTTCCATCATTGTTGCCTTCATCGGGAAGCTTTCAGGTATTATTTCCAGTATTCCAGTTCCGGTAATGGGTGGTATCTGCATACTGCTCTTCGGTGTTATAGCTGCCTCCGGTATCAGAATGCTGGTTGAAGCAAAAGTTGACTACAGTGTCCCGAAGAATCTTATCCTTACAGCAGTAATATTCATAGTAGGTATAAGCGGAGTGCCGATAAATCTCGGAACCGTGCAGCTTAAAGGTATGGCTCTCGCTACAGTTGTAGGAATGATTTTAAGCCTTGTGTTCTATATATTTGAAAAAATCAAAATAACAAATTATGAAGTTGAATAAAATCTGGTTTAAAGCACAAGAAAGGAGTCTGGCAAAACGACAGGCTCCTTTCTTGTGTACAAAAACACACCGGGTTATGATATATATCACATATTCAAGCTTTTAAATGCTATATAATC
>CALMWN010000046.1 GCA_937873555.1 uncultured Clostridia bacterium | reverse complement strand
ACCCACATATATCCTCTGCTTCTCAAGCTGGCGCCTTATTCTGTCCGCCACGTTCCTTGCGATATCCTCATCCAGTTCCCTTATTATTATAAGGAATTCCTCTCCTCCATATCTTACGGGAATATCACTCTTTCTGATATTTTGTTTTATAATATCGGAAAACAGCACCAGGAGCTTGTCACCCCACACATGGCCATAGGTATCGTTAAACCTTTTGAAGTTGTCAAGGTCAAAAATAAGTATATTCAAAGGAACACCGGTATTTTGTGCATGTTCCACTTCTTCCCTGAGTTTTTGCTCCAGGTAGTGGCGGTTGGCAAGTCCTGTCAGCTTATCGGTCCTGGCAAGCTTAAACTCCTTTTTATGCAGTTCATCAAACCTCTTTACCTGAAAATTAACTATAAGTATTGCATAAGCTGCAATTATTATAATAATATCCTTCAGGGCCATTCTCAAATAGTTGAGGTTCTCGGGGTCATTTCTTGCTGCGAATATGCATGCCGAGGAGTACAAAAATACACAATAAAAGCTGAAGCTGATCGGATTTGACTCGTCAATATAAAAGGCGCAGTAACCGATGAGAAAGATGAAAAGAACATATATATCTGAGTTTATTCCTCCAAACTGATAGGTGAAAGTAGATATGATTGCCGCATCGATATACATTATGAATCTCAGGATCCTTTTATTCACACTGCTGCTTCTGATCAGATATATGTTGATAACGACATTGAAAACTATGGCAATGGACAGGGTTTCCATAAAGCTGAAATATCCTGCGACATTGCCCGAAGCACTGAAAAAAAGCAATACAATAAAAACTATAAAGCCCCACCGGAAAAACAATGCTTTGATGGGACTCCTGCTTTTGTGATTCTCATCCTTTTCCTTAACTTTTATAACACTTTTCTCATCCACAATATTGAACCTTCTATAACATTTCGACATATTCAGTTATATATAACTATATATAATTCTATATTTTTCTAGAAATTCCTCTATTTATCTCATATTATTTGTCAAATTTTATAGAGATTTTCTCAATACTTAATTAAGCCTTATTTATTAAGGCCTTTAAGGCTGCATAAAAGTGCTGAAGGTTTTATCTCATTCAAGCTTTTTCCCCGGCGCTTTTATACCGACTACGGCGGCTATTCCGGCAATAATCAGTGCAGTGCCGGCTATGAGGCTGACTGTGAGATTCTCGTGAAGAAAAATTATTGCAATGAGGCTTGCAAGAACAGGCTTGATAAAAAACATCAGCGAACCGCTGCTTGCACCTACTATGGCCAATCCTTTGAAATAGGTCAGATATGCCACCCCGCTTACAAACAGAGCCAGATATGCCACCTTGTACAGGGCGGAGTAATCAAAGCTGACTACAGGTATCCTGAGGAAGAAAAGCACCGGCAGGAGTACTAGGCTTCCGGTGATAAAGGAATAGGCGTTCATTTTCAAGCTTCCCACCCTTAGCGAAAGCTTTCTGCCTATAACGGTATACAACCCGTAGAACGCTGCTGAAAGCAGTGCCAGTAAAGGACTTTTATAGCTGATTGCGGTAATGTCCAGCTTATCCATGAATATGGTCAAAATGCCGGCAAGACCTGCAATTAAACCTATAACCTTTTTAATTTCGATTCTTTCCTTATCGATTATTGCAGAAAACAGGAACACAAATATGGGATTGCTGCTGAAAATAACCGCAACCACCGAAGCTCTGGAATCGGCAACATTCAGGCTTA
>CALMWN010000045.1 GCA_937873555.1 uncultured Clostridia bacterium | reverse complement strand
ATGTCATTCCCTAAACCTTTCTCCCAAAACAAATTAGTGATGAAATATCAGTCTTTACTCCCCCTGCCACTCTGTGAAATCCCCCTCGGAGAGGGAGATTTGAAGACCTCCATCACCGAGGGAGGTGACAGCGAAGCTGACGGAGGGAGTAAAGACAGAGGCATATAAATAAGCTTACCTGCATGTCACTATATTTTTTATGGTATCCACTACAAACATGATATCATCCCTGCTTACCCAATAATTTGTCACCAGGCGCATTATACCGTTTTCCGGCGGATTTACCTTGATACCCTTTTCATAAAGTCCGCTTACAAGCTTGTCCGGGTCACAACCGGTTTTGCTCATATCGAAGAAAACCATACTGATTTGTATACCTTCAATATCGACTTCCATACCGGGGATTTTTGAAAGCTCATGTCCAAGGAGCAGTGCATTTTCATGGTCATCCTTCAACCGGCCTGTCATTGTTTTAAGAGCAATCAATCCTGGCGCGGCAAGGACACCAACCTGCCTCATTCCGCCACCCATAAGCTTGCGCCCTTTTCTGGCCCTGTCTATAAATTCCCTAGTACCTGCAAGGATGGAACCTACAGGAGCGCAGAGGCCTTTGGAAAGGCAGAACATCACAGAATCACAATACCTGGTGATGGTTTTGGCTTCTATATTAAGGTGTGCTGCCGCGTTAAACAGCCTTGCTCCGTCAAGGTGTACGGGCAGGTTGTAGCTTTTAGCCAGGTCATATATCTCTTCCATATTGGACAGGGGTATTACCCTGCCGTTTGAATGTGCATTTTCAATGCATATAAGGCCTGTCCTGGGGTAATGTATGTCTACGCCCCTTATTTTTGCTTCAATTTCTGAAGGGTCAAGCTCTCCTTTGAGGCTTTGAAGTGTCCTCAGATGAACCCCTGCAATCACAGAGGCTGCACCTACTTCATGCTGGACTATATGGCAGTCATCTCCAAGAATGACCTCATCACCACGCCTGCAGTGTGTGAATAATGAAAGCTGGTTTCCGAAGGTCCCGCTTGGTACGAATAAAGCCGCTTCCTTCCCGGAAATCTCTGCAGCATACTCCTCCAGCTCCATCATCGTGGGATCGTCACCGTATACATCATCACCAACTTCGGCCTTTAGCATTGCTTCACGCATTTCCAATGTAGGTGCAGTTACCGTATCACTGCGTAAATCTATGTATCTCATTTGTATACCCCCTTGTCAAACAATATTATAAACCATTAATGCCATGATGGAAACTGATAAATTGAACAAATATATTCTGGAAGAATATCCTTCCAAAATGGTATAATGTTCTAAGTAAAGTATTGGAGGGGTTTAAAATTACATTCGATTTTGATATAAAGGCCCGAAGGGTTATAGAAGCACCCGCAGAAAACTCAAAACTGATAATCATGGGTCCCACCGGCAGTGGAAAATCCACAGTTCTCCTGGAAAGATACAAGTATATGGTGGAAAAACTTCATATACCCAGTGAAAAAATTCTTATTCTCCTCCTGAACAGGACACAGTCGCTGGACTGGAGGTCAAAGACGCAGCTAAGTGCTTCCGGTTCGATCTGGAGAACATCCTATTATGGATTTATACAGGGTGAAATAAAAAACTATTACACTCTTATAACAAAAAACTGCAGTGATATAGTGAAGAAGAGGATCAGGCCCATATTCCTTACTTTTGAATCAGCCCAATTCCTGGTTTCCAAAGTCATTGAACGGCAGCGTGAAAGAAAGGGCATTTTTGCCGGTGTCACAGCCTATACCGACAGGATTGCCATAGATATCACTGCAAACCTGGTAAAAGCGGCTACATCCGATATACCTTACAATGAAATAGGTGAGCGGCTCTATAATGGTTTGCAGGCAAAGGATGATAACAAAAGGCAGGTATACAGGGATGCTGATGAGATACTTTCATCATACCGGAAAAAATGTCTGGAGCTGGGTATCTTTGACTTTGGCATGGCTGTGGATTTGTACAATAACTGCCTTTTAAAGGACGAAACATACAGGGAACAGTTGTTTGAAAGGGTGCAGCATCTGATTGTAGATAATATTGAAGAATGTGTACCTTCAGAAATTGATTTTATTGAGCTTTTGGAGCCGAGGGTGAGGACATGCCTGCTGGGTTACAACCCTGAAGGCGGTTATGGGGAAGTATTCGGCGGAAATCACAAATATGTGCGGCAGAGGATCAGGTCTGCAACATGTGAAGACAAAAGTTTACGAGGCTCGATGCCGAGTAAATTTTATTGCGATACTGTTGAACTCACAAAGTGCCATACCTGCAAGGATTTCATGTATGAGTTTTCAGATATGCTTTTTGACAACATTGAAAACCTCAAGCACCTGAAAGCTGCGGCAAGGGTTGGAATAGAGAGGATGCCGCCCTGTGAACTCAGAAGCGAAATGCTGGAGGAAGTGGGAAGGAAGGTAGCCAGCCTGGTTTTGAATGAGGGCTTTAAGCCTTCGGACATAACCATCCTGTCTACATATGCCGATCCGGTCACTGAATTCGTCATAGGAAGGATTCTTGAAAGATATGGCATTCAACTGAAGAATCTCACAAGGAAAAGCAAGGTTATAGAAAATCCGTTCACACAAGCCCTGATAACCCTTGCCCATTTATGCCATCCTGACTTTGGAATATTACCAAACAGGGATGATGTCAAGGCTTTGATAAGGATGCTGCTTAAAATTGATCCTGTACGGAGTTCAATACTCGCAGGAGAGGTATGCAGCCAGCGTCCCTTTGCAGAATTTCCGGATATTGAGTTTCCCGGACTGGTGGAGCGTATTGGCTATTACAACATAGAAAAATACCAGTACATAAGAAAATGGATTAATGAGTATAAATCCAGGGAAAAACCGCTGCCGGTGAATGAGTTTCTGCAGAAGGTTTTTCTTGAGATACTTATTTCAAAGGAAATATCCGATACCGACATTCTGCAGGCCAGAAACCTCATAGACAGCGCTCAGACCTTTGTAGACGTGGTTTCCAGGTTCAACGGCATTAATGCCGACAAGGGCTTTCTTGATATGGTGAGGGGTGGCATAAAATCGGCTGAAAGCATATTTGAACTTGAGGAAAAGCTGGATGGGGATTTCGTGCTGCTGGCGACTCCGGTAGC
>CALMWN010000044.1 GCA_937873555.1 uncultured Clostridia bacterium | reverse complement strand
CAATGATGGATTATAAAATTCACAAGCTTTTACTGCAAGCTATTATCGAAAACTCCATTATTCATGGTTTTGAAAACATAGATTATGGTGGATTAATTAAAATAAAAGGGGAACTGATCGGTAAAGACAAACTACAAATAACAATTTCAGATAATGGCAAAGGGATGGATGGACAAAAACTCAAGTCGGTCTTCCGGGAGTTTGATAATGAAAACTCGAGTTATAGAAGAATTGGTGTGCAAAATGTTATTCGAAGGTTAAAAATGTATTACGATTGCAATGGATATATCCAGGCCGAAAGCCAGGAAGGTAAAGGAACTGTAGTAAGGGTGATAGTTCCTAAAATGATATAGCCGGTGGAATATGAGAATCGTTGTTATAGAGGATGAGCTGAAAACAAAAAATGGAATAATAAAGCTCCTTGCTAAAATTAACAGCAGTTATGAAGTGGTTGGAGATGCCAGGAATGGAGCGGATGGAATTGAGGTAATCCTGAGTACAAATCCCGATGTTGTGATTACTGACATCAGGATGCCTAAAATGGACGGACTGGAGATGATTAGGTATCTGAAAGAAAAGGATATAAAGAGCAGGATAATAATTATCAGCGGGCATTCTGACTTCCAATATGCTCAAAAAGCAGTAAAACTTGGTACTTGCGATTACTTGCTAAAGCCGATTACCATAGATGATCTATCAGCTTCCTTAAATAATGTTGAAAAGCTTTTGTCAAAGGAAAATGACTTAATGGCACACAAGCGCTCAAATGCCCGACTACCGGAAGAATTACTGTATCGTATATTTACAACCAGTTGTGAAGATCCTGAAAGTTATATTTCTGAATTTACGGAGAGTATAGGTGAATGCAATACCTCAAAATACTGTCTTGCTGTTTACAAGTGGACTAAAAGTAAGGCTGTATCCACGAGAAGGGAGATAACGAGCTCGATCAAGGAGATTATAAACGATCACGATAATATAAAGTACTTCATCACCGAATTAAATGAAAGCAGGGAAGTAGTTGTCGTTTTTTTTAATAAAAACAGGGAGGTTATAGAAAAGTATCTGGAGAAAACTTTGGAATCTCTTCACTCAAGGGGGATTTGGGAATATAATATCGGACTGGCCGAATTCTACGATATACATGATATTACTACTGCTTTGAAGAGTGTCAGAGAGGATTTAAAATGGAGTATAGTATTTGAAGAAGACTATATCATTTCACACGAACGGATTTTCGGCATGCAGGTGAGCCAATTTGCCTATCCGGATAAAATAGAAGAAAGGATTGTTAACAGTATACATACATCAAACGTAGGGTTAATAGACATATATCTTGATGATTTTATAAAAGCTC
Source organism: uncultured Clostridia bacterium (assembly GCA_937873555.1). GTDB lineage: Bacteria > Bacillota > Clostridia > Acetivibrionales > CALMWN01 > CALMWN01. The sequence continues at coordinate 1,531 of CALMWN010000044.1, read as the reverse complement.
TTAAGCGTGAAGTATATTATCCGGATGAAATTCACGAAGCTATAATCAGGCTTGTTAATGTCGTCCTGTATTGTATCAGGCAAACGAACAGCGATTTGTACCAGCAGCTTAAACAGATGGAAATAGTCGACTGGATCAAAGAGTGTAATTCCTTGAATAAGATTAAGAACATGCTTGGGAATCTTGTTAGCCAGATTAGTTCTTATAAAAGCGATAAGAATGAAAATACCTACAGCCTTGTAGTAAAAAAGGCTTTAAGTATTATAGAGAAAGAGTATTCAAAAGATTTATCACTAGAGGAGATTGCCGGCAGGCTGAATATAACACCGGAATATTTGAGCTGCTTATTTAATAAAGAGGTAGGCAAGAGATTTATTTCTTATATCACTGATTGCAGAATAGAAAAAGCAAAGATTCTTTTGAAAAATAGAAATATAAAGATTTATGAGATTGCTGCAATGATTGGGTATACTGACGCTCAGTACTTTTGTAAGGTGTTTAAAAAAGTAACGGGAATCTCGACTGGAGAGTATCTAAGAATTCAACAATAAAATGTTATGAATTATGCTTAAAAAAGTACAATTTCTTTAAATATTTGCAATTTATCAGAGTATCTTTCTTAATATATAATTAAATCGTAGTAAACAAAGTGTATGTTTAGTACGTGGTTATTCATATTATTTGATACTGCAGATCTATAGTATGAGGGGCAACCTGAAATTCTTCTGCTTATATTCAATTTTAAATAAGCTATAATTTTCAAGTATATAATATTGGGAGGTATTACATGAAAAGGTCACGAGATATTATTTCCATGCTTATAGTCTTTGCTATTGCATTGTCACTTTTAGCCGGATGCAGTAAGAAGGCGGAAACTGCAAATCCGGGAAAAGCCGGTGAGACGGCTCAGAACGTTTCCTCAAACAATGATGCGGCAAAAAAAGGCCCACAGAAATTGGAGTTTCTATTAACATATCCAAAAGAAAAAGAGACATTGTATGATATGCTGAATGGATTCCAAAAAGCAAACCAAGACCTCACTTTGAACATACAATATATGCCTTTGGCAGATTTAAAGAAGCAGTTTAATATCATGATAGCAAGCAGTTCCTTACCGGACGTTGTTGATATGGATGGCGCCGACCTTGCAGCTTATGCATCCATGGGTGTTCTGGAAGACATTACCGACAAGGTTACCAAGGAGTTGGATGTAGATAAGTACTATAAAGGTCCTATGGAATCGGTGAAATACAATGGTAGATATTTTGGACTTCCATTTACATGTAACGATATAGGCCTCTATTATAATAAAGAGATGCTTAAAGCGGCAGGTCTGGAAAACCCTCCAAAAGACTGGAACGAATTAATGGATTATGCAAAAAAGCTGACAAAACCGGGAACGTTTGGCCTTGCAGTGAGCGGAATTAAAACCATGGATGGTACATTCCAGTTTTATCCTTATCTTTGGATGGCTGGCGCAGACGTAAACAAGCTTGATTCACCTGAAACAGTAAAAGCATTGAGTTTGTAT
>CALMWN010000043.1 GCA_937873555.1 uncultured Clostridia bacterium | reverse complement strand
TCCCGGCAGTGCCTTTTCCACCTTGTCAAGAATTTTCAGCACATTTATTCCATAGCTTTTAAGCCTGTTACTCTCGTCTTCCCTTTGTCTGTACAGGTCTTTTATGATATTGAATTGTTTTTCCTTATCCACATAGCTGTTTGTTTCCTTCACCTGGGCCAGCAGCATGTCGTTTTGCTTTTTCAGATTCCATCGGATTACCAGTGGGGCTGCTACAGCCACAGCAAGAACCAGGCTGACGCCTAAAGCGGTCAGAGCGAAGAACAGCTTTTTCCGTTTTTTTCTTTTTTGTTCAAAGTAGCTTTTAGGTATCAGGTTCAAATCCTTCAATTGTTCTTTTCACTCCCATCACGGCTGAAAAATACCTGTTTATATATCATGACTACTGTATGGAGGGTGATTTCCTCCTGTAGCTGCTGTTCAAATTTACCGTTCTTCCGGTAGATACACCTATCCCTGAATTAAATCCGATTGTCAGATTTACAACATTGCTTCCGGTATTATTGACTTCATTTATCTCAAACAGGGCGCAGCCGTCCCATGATTTTGACACATTGCCGTTATCAAGCTTTTTCAGCACGCTGCCGTCAAGATAGTAATACACCTGTCCGTCCCTTGTCAGCGTAAGCCTGCCGCCAGCAGGATCCGCTAACGGTTTCAGCGTCTTGTCGGGATTGTAGACCCTGTTTTCAAACTCAAGCCTTCTTAAGTCTTCTATGATGCTGTCCATTGCCTGCCTTGCCTTTTCCTGTGTTACGGTGGTATTTTCCTCAACAAAATAGCTTTTATAGCCGGTATACATAATCATGGAAACAGGAGCGAGTATCAGCCCCAATATCCCTATGGAAACTATCAATTCTGCAAGTGTAACGCCTTTTTTACCTTTCAGCATGGTAATTCACCTAATCTCTTATCATTGCTCCTATTGCATTTATCAGAAGTGCATAATCGGCATTGAATGCGTCCCTGTTTTTCCTGCCCTTGTACTCTATATGACTGCCCGGCTTCAAGGCTTCCACAGGCACATTGAAAAAACCGCTCAAATAACCTTCAAGCCCTTTAAGCCTGCTTCCTCCGCCGCATATATAGATTTTTTCCAGTCTGTTCTGGCTGTTTCTTGAAGAATAGAATTCGAAAAACCTGTTTATTTCAACGGCAAGATTATCGACGGCCTGTTTTAAGATATTGCTCAAATTCAACAGATCCTCGTCATAATCAGAATCATTTTCTAATATATGACCCTTTATGATTTTTCTGTTTTCTGCTTCCTTGAAATCAAAATCGAAGGCGGTTGAAATGTATTTGTCGATGTCTCCGCTTCCATTATGGAGTATCCTGTTGAATTTAAGTTTACGGTCTGAAAAGATACAAACACCGGTCGTGCTGTGGCCTATATCTATTACGGCAAATTCATCCGGGTACTCTGAAGCTTTGGTTCCCTCTTTGCCTTTTTTGGGAGCTGCGTCAAAGATCAGCTTCAAAACGCAGTTTGCGGGTATGTCAATGGCTGAAATATTCATTTTAAGAAGCTCCGACAGCTTCATATATTCCTCAACCTGTTTGACGGGAACGGCTGCCAGGAATATCCTGTAAAAGATGCCTTCCTGGCTTTCAATCTCTTCCAGTATCTTAAAGTCAATGACATAGCTGCTCAAATCCACAGGAAAATACTGCTGGGCTTCAAATTCCAGCATTTTTTCTATTTCATCAAGAGAAGCCTTGGGAACCTGTATGTCCCTGGTAATGACACCTGTCCCGCTTACATTCAAAATAAGCCTCTTAGCAGACATCTTCTTCTCATTTGAAACATCGTTGATGCACTTTGCTATAAGGCTTAGGTTTGAAATCTTTCCATCCCTTATGGAATTGACAGGTGTATCAATTATTCCGTATTCGGTTATTTCAACTTTCCCTTTCCTAAACATACCATGCACAATTTTGATGTTTTTGTTTCCAATATCAACTGCAAGGTATTTTCTGTTAAACATCGCATCCACTCCGGTAAACTCAAATGAGTAGTTCTCTATAAAAAATTCCTTACATAAGCGTCAAAACTTCCTGTACCTGCAAGTATCCGGCAATTGCCGATCACTCATGCCTTGGCTTTCTCTTGACTAAAACCGCAGCTTTTGTGATTGCCGCGATCACATCCACCTCGAACTGCTGCTTTAAGGCATTTATCTTGGAGTAAAGCTCTCCCTTTTCGGTAACAATGTATTTTGGGGGAAGATCGTTCAAGGCTATCGCAGCTATGTCCAGGATGCACTTTTCACAGGTGCACATGTTGATGTCCTCAAGGACATCCTTCATTAGATTGAAAACTATTTCTTCCATGTAGTTCTTAATATGTGGCATATTACCACCCCCTGATCAATATAGAAACGTTTTTATATCCAAAACGTCTAAAGACGCTTCAAATACCAGACAAGGATATCCCATCCCCACAACAGTACAATATAGGAGGATAGCGCGATAAAAGGCCCGAAGGGAAAGGTGGCCTTCCTGTTTTTCATGCTTTTGAGCATAAGCAGCAGGCCTGCAATACCGGCTGTTACAACCGATAAAAACAGCGCTACGGCTGTCATCCTCCAGCCAAGGAAAATACCTATCGGTGCAAATATCTTGACATCTCCCATGCCCATGGCTTCATCCGATTTGTAGATGAACACGCTTATCACCGCTACAACAAACAGAAAACCTGAGCCCACTGCAATTCCCAGCAGAGGATTCCACCAGTGCCTGTCCCCGTATATAACGACTGGATGGAACACATTGTAGACCGTGAGAGCTGCTCCCCCGATAAGGCCTGCAATGACAAGCCCGTTCGGAATGATCCTGTGTTCCAGATCTATAGCGAAAACAACAATCAAAATTGCTGTCAAATAGGCTGCTGCAGGAAAATAAACACTGAATCCGTATCTGTGGAACAGCATGGTAAATGCCAGTGCAGTTACAAGCTCAACTACCGCATACCTCGGTGAAACCTTCACCCCGCAGTAGCGGCATTTACCCTTTAAAAACAAAAAACTCAAAACGGGTACGAGGTCTGGTGGCTGCAACCTCGTACCACAGTTTGTGCAATGTGAAGGCGGATTTACTATCGATTCGCCCCGCGGTATGCGGTATATGCATACATTAAGGAACGAACCGATGACCAAACCCAAAATGAAAACAAATAAATATAAAATGATCATTTATGCTCCTTTATGGACAGAATGAATCATACTTAAGGAGCAGTGATAGCATTGGTACCTGGGTCTGAAGTTACAATTGTAACAGTAACTTTTGATTTGTCATAATTGTAGAAATTACCAGTATTCTGTATCAAAGGAACCGATCCTATATTGTCAGTTATGACCTTCTTTGCAGCAGTAGCGTCTGCTGGAGCATCTTTTCCACCTGCCACATATACTTTCAAAATATTTTCCATTGTTTTTGCATTTGCTTTGTCTGTTGTATCTTTAGCATTTTTAATTTGATCAGCAAATAGCGGTGTTGCAACAGTTGCCAGTACACCAAGTATTGCGACTACCACAATCAACTCGGTTAGTGTGAAACCTTTTTTACTTTTTTTCATGTTTTTCATAAAGAACATTAACATTAGAGTACCCCCTTTATTTTATTAACGGTTTAAATTTCCATACATGCTGAATACCGGCAAGATCATGGAAATGACTATTGCTCCTATAATCAACGCCATCACCACTATCATTAAAGGCTCCAGCAATGCAATAAGACGGTTAATTGCCGTATCCACCTCATCATCATAGAAATCCGCCACCTTTTCCATGATGGAGTCCAGAGAACCCGCCTCTTCTCCGATGCTCACCATCTGTGTCACCATCACCGGGAAGATTCCGATTGTCTCAAGAGGACCGGCCAGATTAGACCCTCTTTTTATATCTTCTTTAACCTTTACCAATCCCTTTGTCACCATCTGGTTGCCAACCACCCTGTCAACCACCTCGAGGGCCTGAATCAAAGGTACCCCCGTTTTCAACAGTGAACTCAATACCCTGGTAAAGCGAGAAGCCAGAATTTTGCGTACATTCTTTCCAATCACGGGTATATTCACAAACAGGTTGTCCAGTATGTACCTGCCCTGACTGGATTCCTTAAACTTTTTGAAAAAATACCCTATTATGAATATCGACAAAATCAACGAAAATATAAACCACATATTTGTAATCAAATTGCTGATGCCAAGCAGGATTCTTGTAGGTGCCGGAAGCTGTGTGCCGAATGTCTTGAACATGCTGACAAACCGCGGCACCACAAAAGTAAGCATGAAAGTGACCATGATAAGGGCGATGCAGCCTATGACTGCCGGATAGGTCATCGCCGTCTTTATCTTCTGCTGCATCTTGTTTTCCTTCTCAAAATGCACGGCAAGCCTTTCCAGTGCTTCATCCAGGCTTCCTCCGGTTTCTCCCACCTCGATCATGCTTGTCAGCATGACAGGAAAAATCCCGTTGTGAAGCTTCATGGAGTCGGACAGCGTCTTACCCTTCTGTACGCTGTCGTATATGTTTGTAATGATTTCCGAAAACCGGGGATTCTCAGTCTGGCTCCGCAGAAGATCCAGGCAGCCCAATACCGAAATTCCGGCATATATCATGGTATGAAACTGCCGGCAAAACACTGCGTAATCTCTCGTAGTTATCCTCTTCAGGGATTTGAGCCTGATTTCCTTTCCCGCTGCAGTATTCTCCTGTATAGAGACCGGATAGTAGCCCTTGCTTCGCAGCAGTGAAAGCACCATGTTCCTGTCGGCAGCATCGAACCTTCCCAATACGGTTTCTCCGGAAGCGGTTTTTGCTCTATAATTGAATGAAGCCAAAGCATATCCCCCTGTAAAACTTCAACAAATTGCAAATAATGTGCCCTGTTTCTCTACACTTAATGGGGCATGTACCCAAAATTTACTTTTCTCTATATAAAAACATCATAATTGTAACATAAGTAGACCCATAATTCAATAATTTAACAATTTTTTCATTGCCGCCTGCATTATGATACTGCTTATCCACCTATAAGCCTCACAAGATTATCGGGGTCGGCTGCATAGGTCATTGCCTCTTCGTAACTGATGATACCTCTCCTGTACAGGTTTGCGATGCTTCCATCCATGGTTTGCATGCCGAACTTCGCGCCGGTCTGAATCAGGGAGTTTATCTGGTGTGTCTTGTTTTCCCTGATGAGGTTTTTTACTGCATTTGTGGCAATCATGATTTCAATTGCCGCCACCCTGCCCGGTTTATCACTCCTTGCCAGTAATTGCTGGGAAACCACCCCTTGAAGTACGCCCGACATCTGGACCCTTATCTGCTGCTGCTGGTGGGGAGGAAATACGTCTATAACCCTGTCTATGGTATTTGCAGCACCCACAGTGTGCAGGGTTGACAGGACCAGATGCCCGGTTTCAGCCGCTGTAACTGCAATGGCTATTGTCTCTATATCCCTCATCTCTCCTACCAGGATGACATCAGGATCCTCCCTCAGTGCAGCTCTTAGCGCCGCAGAGTACGAATGCGTGTCATTCCCGACCTCACGCTGGTTTATTATGCAGTTCCTGTGCTTGTGCAGGTACTCAATGGGGTCCTCAAGCGTAAGTATGTGGCAGCTCCGCTCATCATTCATCTGATCTATCATGGCAGCCAGGGTTGTGGACTTGCCGCTGCCGGTAGGCCCAGTTACCAGGATCAGGCCCTTTGTTTTCCTTGCCAGCTCACTTACGACATCCGGCATCCCAAGCTCCGCGAGAGACGGCATGTTTGTGTTTACAAGCCTTACCGCCGCACAGCAGGTGCCCCTCTGCTTGTAAACATTGACCCTGAAGCGCCCTGTTCCCTTTATTGAGAAGGAAAGATCCAGTTCGCCTTTTTCGTTAAAGGTTTCCAGCTGTTTTACCGAAAGCATCTGTTTTATATAATTTTCGGCATCGGGAGGCATTATTTTTTCTTCACCGACTTTGATAAGTCTGCCGTTTTTACGAATTATCGGTGGAACTCCGACTGTTATATGCAGATCGGACGCTCCCTGCTCCATGGTATACATCAGAAGGTCTTCCAGCGTCATTCATATCCCCCTTTCTCATTCGTTTGCATATGCGATCCTCTTCATTTCTTCAATAGTTGTGTTTCCTTGCAATACCTGCATCCTTACACTTTCCCTGAGTGTTCTCATTCCGTTCTGTATTGAAAGGTCTCTCAGTTCATCCTCGCTGCACCTCTTGTTTATAAGCTCCCTGTGCTTTTTGGTAATTGTCATTATTTCATAGACACCCTGCATGCCTTTATAGCCTGTCCCGTTGCAAACCGGACAACCCTTGCCGTAATACAGTGTGGCCTTTTCCTGTTTCCCCAGCCCGAGCAGGGCAAGTTCTTCCTCATCAGCCGTCCTGTTCCTCTTGCAGTTTTCACAGATTCTTTTGACAAGCCTCTGTGCAATCACTCCTACTATCGAGGAAGCAACCATGAAAGGCTCTATACCCATATCGATAAGTCTCACTACAGATCCGGGGGCATCATTGGTATGCAGCGTACTTAATACCAGATGTCCTGTAATTGCAGCCCTTACTGCAATTTCTGCCGTTTCGGAATCCCTTATCTCACCTATCATGATTACATTGGGGTCCTGTCTTAGGATTGAACGGAGTCCTGCCGCGAAGGTCAATCCTGTCTTCTGGTTCACCTGTACCTGGTTCACACCCTCCAGTATGGATTCCACCGGGTCTTCGACGGTTATTATGTTTAAACGGGGTTTGTTTATTTCCTGGATTGCGCTGTACAATGTAGTTGACTTGCCGCTTCCGGTAGGACCTGTAACAAGTATGATGCCGTGCGGATTCATGAGGATTTTTTCAAAATCACTTATGTCGTGTTTGCCAAAGCCCAGCTTGTCCTTGCCTATAATGAAGGAACGCTTATCTGCCAGCCGTATGACTATTTTCTCTCCAAAAACCGTCGGGAGTATCGATACCCTCAAATCAAGCTCTTTATCGTCCAGATGCACACTTATCCTTCCGTCCTGGGGAAGCCTTTTTTCTGCTATGTTCATACCGCCAATTATCTTGATTCTGGCTGCGATGGCAGGCATTATATCCGGTTCAGCCCTCATAACCTCATATAATTGTCCGTCCGTCCGAAACCTTATCTTTACATAGTCCTCAAACGGTTCAATATGTATATCACTTGCCCTGCTTTGCGCAGCCTGCTCCAGTATTGTATTTACAAGCTTTACGGCAGGTGCATTGTTGATTTCATCGACGGACTGTTCATCTGCAGTTCCCGGATTTATCTTAAGTGTCGATATCTGTTCCCTTTTAAACTCTTCAACCGCCTTCATGGCCTTTTGTGTACTGTAATACCTGTCAATCGCCTTATTGATGTCATCAAGCGCAGCAATAACAGGCTGTACTTCAAGTCCGGAGTAGATCCTGACATCATCAATGGCATAAACATTCAGAGGGTCGCTCATGGCAACCGTGAGCATTCCGTTTTCACTTCTTATAGGTATCAGACCATATCTTCTGGCTATATTCTCCGATATCAGAAGAGAGGCAGCAGGGTCTATTTCATATCTTTCAAGATTGACATGAGGTATTCCGAGCTGAAATTCCAGCACCTGTATAATATCCTGCTGTGTAACAAATTTTTGGGATATCAGCACCTCGCCCAGCTTTTCTCCCGTTTTCTTCTGCCTTTCCAAAGACTTTGCAAGCTGTTCCGGGGTAATCATCCCAACTTCGACCAGCAGATCTCCCAATTTCTTTCTAATGGTTTTATCCATGACCTCTTCTCCCGACTGACAGAATGAATATAATATTAAAAAAG
>CALMWN010000042.1 GCA_937873555.1 uncultured Clostridia bacterium | reverse complement strand
GACAAAGTGGTAAGGGTTACCATTAGGGGACGGATTTGCGGCGAAGTGTACTAGAAATGATAAAGGAACAATAAAACTAGATAAAAATAAAATCAAGTTTTGGATGGCTGGATATGGTATGCCTATGTTGGATAATTGTATTGATACATTTGAAAACAGGGTAGTAATGTATGCGGATAATAAGGACAGTAATACTGAGATTGCTCCAGATGTTACCCATATTTATGAAATTCCAATCCCCAAAGAATTTAGGCACTCCAAAGGAACAAAAAGGGTTATTGTTTCACTAGCTTTTAACCCAGAAGTACGAAAATCAAGACTTGATTACATGGGACATGAAATGTCATTTAGATTAATCAGAGGTAAAAGTTTTGAAGATGTATATCAAGTTTATGCCTCTCAAAAAGGAAAACAGGATGATGCGCTCGATTTATTCCCCAAAGCGTATGTGTGTGACGTAACAGAACCGGGTTCTGAATTCAGGGAAAAAGGTACATTACAGAAAGGAATATTTGAGTTTTCAAACAAATCTGATGAATATGGAGATTTTTATTATTTAGTTGTCAATTGTGAGAGACGATGGTCTAAAATAAATCAAAAATATGCAGTAGCAGTTGCCTTGGAGGCCGCTGATTCAAGTGTTAAGCTTGTAAATGTTGTGAGAGAAATGATACGTACAAGACACAGGATAAGAGCATAAGAGTTTTTATTATAAAATTTCTACATTAAAAATAAACGAAAATAGGTGATTGTGGCTTTGAAACTTGATATATATTTTAAAAGATATAGTTACTATTCATTGAAATGTTTTACAAGAGCATTTGGCAGCCTAAATACTTTGGACTGAAACTTAAACAATAGAAAGGATACATAAACATGACAGACAAAAAAAGAAAAGGTACATATAAAGGCTGAATGGACAATAATCGTAGTGGGAATGACCAGAGCCCGATGAGACAAAGGCACCTTTTCTAATTTTCTGAAATTCCTTTGAGTTTACGCATGGAGTCCTTGAAGTCAATCATAATTGTGTACTCTAAATACCTTCATATTACCCTTTGTTATAGTATTTGTATTTTCGCTCTGAAACGGAGATATAGCAAGTCGATTTGTATTTTTTATATCGGATATTCTAGAGTGTTCCGTGGTGATATTTACACTATAACGTTGTATTCCTCACTTTATCGTGATATACTTAAAATCGAAATTTGCTAGTGCTCTGCAGGAGGTAATATATGGCAGTAAGCTATAAAAAACTGTTCCATATGATGATAGAAAAAGATATGACAAATACGATGCTGCAGAAAGAGGCTGGGTTCTCCGGCAACATTCTGACAAGACTGAAACGTAATCAGTATGTGTCGATGGAAAGTATCGAGATTATCTGCCGTGTCATGGACTGCGGCGTTGATGATATATTGGAATTTGTATCTGAGAATACAATCCATGAATAGAGAGGAAATAGGCATCGTGCAATTTAATTCAGATGTAGATATCAGGGAAGAGGATATTCTTCTGCTCGGTGAACCGCTGCTTGAAATCCTCTTAAAAGATAGAACCACACAAAGAAATATCATATGGGCAACGAGTGATTATGAAAACTTAGGTGCTGATTATGACGCCAAATGTGAAATTACTGTACCACAGGTAACTGGTACACATCGTATGTACATTGTCATAAATATGTATTACTATGTTTATAGAAGGAGTTGATAAATATGGCACAGACAACCTTAAGCCTGCGTATTGATGAGAAAGTAAAAAAACAGTTCGATGAGTTTTGCGCCGAGGTAGGGATGAACGCATCAGTGGCAGTTAACCTCTTTATAAAAACCGTTGTACGGGAGCATCGCATTCCTTTTGAAATCGCGGTTAAAGAAGATCCATTTTACTCGGAAACAAACATTGCACGACTGAGAAAAGCGATTACAGAACTGGATGCATGTAATGGTCAAGAACACGAGCTCATCGAGGTAAGCGATGATTAAGATATAGAATCAGGAAGTAATTATTATGGATTTTATAAAACATTTATACGAAAAACACAATATCCACTTAAACGAACAACAGCAAAAAGCTGTCATTAATGTAGAAGGTCCCATTCTCCTTCTAGCTGTACCCGGTGGCGGAAAAACTACCGTTATTGTATCCCGGTGTGCCAATATGGTCATAAACCATAGAATCAATCCGGAGAACATACTAACGCTGACTTTCAGCAAAGCTTCCGCACTGGATATGAAGAACAGATTTCAGAAAGTATTCGGCAGTGAGGTGGAAGGGGAGCTTCATTTTTCTACAATACACAGCTTTTGCTATACTGTGCTGAGAACTTACACTCAAAAAATGCGTATGGTTTTCCCGACTATTATTGAAGATGAAAAAGCTCCGATAACAAAGAGCCAGCTTTTGCGGCAGCTTTACCAAAACCAGAATGATTCTTATTTAAGCGATGATAAGCTTGAAGAGCTGTCAAATGCAATTTGTTATTTGAAAAATATGATGGTTCCGGAAAGCGAGATTGCAAAGTATAAAACAGGCATTAAGAATTTTTTTGAAATATTCAAAAGATATGAAGCATATAAGCAGCAAAATAATTATATCGATTTCGACGACTTGCTAACAAAGACACTGGATCTCTTTGAACAAAACGAAGGCCTGGTTAATGCATATAGGAACAAGTACACCTATATTAATGTGGATGAGTCCCAGGATACATCATACCTGCAGCATCAAATCATAAAATGCCTAGCATATTCCAGGAATAACATTTTCATGGTTGGCGACGAGGATCAGAGCATTTACACATTTAGAGCAGCTTTTCCAAAGGCGCTGCTGGATTTTGAAAAAACGTACCCAGGAGCGCAGGTATATTTGATGGAGAATAATTACCGTTCAACGAAAAATATCGTAGTTGCTGCCAATAAATTTATTAAGCAGAATAATGAACGGTATGATAAAAACATGTTTTCCGAAAGGGATGAAGGAATCCCGGCAAAGTATATCTGCCTTCAGGATAAAAATGATCAATACGAGCATATTGTTTCCATGTTGGAAAAAGATAAGGACTTTTCCGGGACGGCTGTGTTATATAGGAACAATGTTTCAGCCATACCACTGGCAGATACTTTGCATCGAAGCAAGATACCATTTTATCTGCGTGAAATTAAAACCCATTTTTTCAGGCACTGGGTCACACTTGATATTATTTCTTTCATGGACCTTTCCTTTGATGCTTCAAACACGGAGGCCTTCCGTCAGGTCTATTACAAGATGAACGCCTTCTTATCAAAAGCTATGGTTGAATATGCTGTAAACAATGGAAATCCAAACCGTAACCTGTTTGATGTATTAATGGAATACCCGGATATAAGTGAGAGACAAAATTATAAGATTTTGGAGATAAAGAAAAACATCTTAAAAATGTCAGGGATGAAAGCTCTGGAAGCGCTTGAATTAATTGTTGAAGTTCTGAGTTATGGCGAATACATAAAAAATCAGAGCAGCGATGAATCCGAAACTGCAGACAGCTTGATGCAAATTATCAGTGGATTAAAAAGCATTGCTGCAAAAACAGGAAGCATCCAGGACTTCAAAAACAGACTGGAGCAGCTTCAGCAAATCATGGATAATGCCAAATTCAATAAAGGGAAGAATGCCGTAACTCTTTCTACAGTCCATTCAAGCAAAGGTTTGGAATTTGATAAGGTATTTATAATTGACCTTTTCGATGGTCAATTTCCATCAGCCAACAGCATCAGTGAATTCAAGATGGGTGACAAGACGCTTATGGAAGAGGAGGTGCGCCTTTTTTATGTGGGAGCTACCAGAGCCAAGCAGCATCTTGAACTTATGGCGGCAAACACAATGGATGGGAAAAAAGTAAAGTCTTCGCGTTTTATTGAGCAGTTTATGGCTGCGTATAAAAAACAAGCGGCAAAACCCGACGGCGGCAAATGGACAATAGACTATGGAGGATACGTGGATATGGGTCCTATTTCAGACAAGGATTTGTGTCTGGAAATGCCTGTTATACATAAGAAGTTTGGTACGGGAAGCATAAGGTTTATTAATACTAAAATGGATTTACTTGAAATATTTTTTGTTAATTCAGGATTAAGAACACTCTCATTGAAAACTTGTTTAAGCGGTGATATACTGCATGCTTTAAAGCCTATTAAATCCGGGGAAATAACAAATATTACTTCTTGTGAAAATTCAAACGAATTAAAGAATCTGGATGTTAATGCGCTTCGTGAACTGGCATTAGCGATTGGAGATACCGGGACTAAGAGAGAATTGTTGCCGGAATTATTTAAACATTCTGATTATGAAGTTAGACGAAGAGCCTGTTCTGCAGCGAATAAACTTAAGGATAAAGAAGTTACCAAACATATTATACCGTGCTTGTATGCTTCAGAGCCTCAAATCAGGCAATATGCTTTAAAAGCGATTTTAAGCAGTCGGTGTAAAGAAACACTTGAGCACGTTAAGGAAATAAATATAAAAGAAGACAAAGAGTACAATGTACAATTGTGTGAGACAATTCTGAAGCGGTTGGGGAGATAATAATAATACGTAACAGCAATACTTCTTATTCACTGGTTGCAGACTATTTGACAAAATAGGACAGAAAAGTTTCCTGCAAAATGTTGACGCTATCATCAGTGGTATCATCAGTTCTGGAATATGTTGACTATTTGAATATTTTGGTATAAAATAGAGACGCTTCAAGCATAGGTTTGAAGGAAGAAGATTGTTGTCAACAGTTTGACAAAGATTTCCACAAGGATTTCTTGTTGAGGTATTGTGTTGTTTGCAGTCAGCCACATGGCCGTCATAGCGAATATAATACAAATAGTCATGTTGATACAGTCCTCCCATTTAATCATACCACGATTAAGTATTGGGCGACATTTCAGGATAGCTGGTATGACATGCACTGCATAACGACAAAGTGTCTTTGCTAACTATACCACGTTAAAAAGTATACCCGCTAGCTAAGGAATGCTATCCTCCATGCTGGTGGGTATTGCGCTATTTAGGAGATTGTATGGAAATTGAAGCATGGAGAAAAATTCAAGAACAGCGTCTACCACCTCAATATGCACATTTCGATTACAGAGTATCTTTAGATAAATGTTGGAAGTATATAACAAACCCTGAGAACGTTTCAAAACATGGTTTTTACCCATTTATTCATTTTGATATAAAAAGCCGGAAAATAAAAGATGGAAAAAAAGCTGATCCTAAAGTCCGATCTATTTATTACGCTGCGCATTTGGACGGATGGATTTATAGATATTACGCATATTTACTAAATGAATTATATAACAGACGGGTTTATGAAGATAATATAGCGTCTGTGGCTGTTGCTTATCGGACAGATTTAAGAAAAAGCAACATTCAATTTGCGCATGAAGCTTTAACTTTCATCAAAGGTTCAACACCATGCTATGTTATGATTGGAGATTTTACAGATTTTTTTGATACATTAAACCATAATTATTTAAAACAGCAAATATGCAATTTGATGTCTGTTGATCAACTACCACAGGACTATTATGCAGTATTCAAAAATGTAACAAAGTTTAGCTACTGGGAATTGGAAAACTTATTAATTCCTGAATCCGTGAACATTTTATGATATAGAAGCCCACAAATGCAGCAAAATAAGGTATAATAAGGCTAAAAGAGGACATAAGAAAAATTCACCAAAGAGGTGCAAAATGAAATTTGAAATCAGATTCAGCCGGGAACGCCTTATTACACCAACAGGATTAGGAATTGTAGGATTACTATTAGATAAAACGGATTTTAAAAAGCGGGTAGATGCCATTAAATTGAAGGATAATTCAAACCCACATATAAAGAACAGCGATGCAACATTAGCCTATATTGGATTGTTATGCCAAGGCAAAAGTGATTTTGATGATGTGCGTGAAATGTTGGAAGACACAGAGTTTTTTACATATGCACTAAACATAAAAAGGATACCATCAAGTGAGACCCTGCGGCAGCGTTTGGACATGACAGGTAAAAAACTAAGGACAATCATACTGGAAGAGAACGTAAAAATGTTGAAGGAAGCGCAGGTTGAACTTACCCCATGTTTTAAGGATTGGATACCGCTGGATATAGATGTTTCGCCCTTTGACAACTCCAACACCAAGAAGGAAGGCGTTTCGTATACATACAAGGGATTTGACGGATACGCCCCGATTTTCGCGTATTTAGGTGAAGAAGGATATCAAATTAATATGGAATTCAGAAGAGGAAGCGATCATTGCCAAAAGAATACGGATGTATTTTTAAAAGATTCCATTGTCAATGCCAAGAGGCTGACCGGGCAGCCATTACTGGTACGGCTGGACTCTGGAAATGACAGTGTCGATAATTTAAAAGTATGCTACAGTGATGAGACATCCAGTGATTTTATTATCAAAAGAAACCTGCGGAAAGAGAAACTATCTTTCTGGCAGACTATAGCGGAAGAAAACAAAGACAACAAGCCGCTAGAACCAAGGGAAGGCAAGAAAGTATATACCGGAAGTGTGTATTGGAATATTGAAGAACTAGGACACAAGGTACGGATAGTGTATAAAGTTATTGAAAGGACAATTACCGCAGCAGGACAAGTGCTTTTAGTACCTGAACTGGAAGTGCAAACATGGTGGACATCGCTGGATTTAAGCGAAGCAGAGATTATTGGTTTGTATGAAGCACATGGAACCTGTGAACAGTTTCATAGTGAGATCAAAACGGATATGGACTTGGAAAGACTGCCATCCGGAAATTTTGATACCAATGGGTTGGTACTGGAATTGGCGCTATTGGCCTATAACATTTTAAGAATTATGGGGCAGGAAAGCTTGAAAAAAGATGATATTGCTATAAAGAGGGGCGTAAAGCGCCGGAGAATAAGGACGGTCATACAAAACCTGATAAGTTTGGCATCTCACGTTGTAAAGCATGCGAGAAAGGTGTATCTGAACCTTGGATGCAGTAATATTTGGCGTTTTACATTCAAAAGATTGTACGGAACTTTTGCATAGCCAACTGGCAATTAACGGAACTGGAAATTGGTGATATGATAGTTTTTAAGGCTTTTAGGACTTAATATTTTTTTGGTATTACTTTTTTGTAGATAAAGCTGATTATAACAATCGCTATGAATGAAAATGGTCAACACAAGACCGGCACAACAAAAAACTGTCAATAAAATGGAAAATTTGCGGACAAAACGCGATTGTATCCAAGTTAGGTTCAGAAGTTCACGGATTCAGGTAATTCTAAACGGCCTCAGTGATACCAGAAAAAACCGTAAGGATTTGAACAATAAGTCTAGAGTTTTAACACCGGAGTTTTTTAGAGCGAACAAGAGCGATATAAAACTGAATCCCCGAAAAGATTTGGGAGTTCCACAAGGATCTCCTATTAGCGCAACTTTGGCAAATATATACATGTTGGCCGCTGATAATGCAATTAATAAATTTGTTATCTCACACCATGGATTATATATGCGATATAGTGATGATTTTTTGATTGCTTTACCTGATAATTACCAATCAGATTTTTCAGAATGTTACGAAAACATCAAATCCATGTTAAGTTCTATTCCAAATCTGACTTTGCAAGGGAAAAAGACGAAGTTGTTTCATGTTTCTGACGACGTAGTTGAGAACTGTACAAATCGCTTTATCTCCGGGGCCGAAAGAGGAAAAAATGTCATTGATTTTTTAGGATTTTCCTTTGATGGTACTTCTATAACAATTCGGGATAAAACCATTTCAAAGTATTACCACCGGATGTATCGAAAAATAAAAACGATTACGACAAGTGACGGATATACACTTAAGGGAAAACATATAAGTTGTGAAAAGTTATATAAAAGATATTCCTATAAAGGATCTTTGACATATCAAAAAAGGAAAGCAGCAAAACGGAATGTCAAGCTCAACAAAAATGAGCTAAAGGGAAATTTTCTTGACTATGTTATGCGAGCACAAGTTGAATTTGCTGAAGAACCGATTGAACGTGGAACTAAAAGGCATATGCAGAAAATTCGTAAACGATTAAAGGGCAAGTTTATTTAATAGCTATATAATTCAAGACTGAATCCAGCTAATATTTTGTAAAACATTAGTATATAAAAGCACACAACCTTTTAATCTTGGCGGGATTTCTCATAGTATTCATAAAGTACTTGGCTACAGCTTTAACAATTTGACGGATACTATCAAACAAATAATTATGTGTAATGTTTTTACGGGCATCCTTCCAAAGATGCTCAATATCGTTCAAATCGGAACTGTAAGGCGGCAGGAACTTAAGCACAATACTTGCCTCCGTAAGCTTCTCAATGAACTGCTTTACCCGGATTGTATGATGGTATCTTACATTATCAAGAAGGAGGATGATCTTCTTGTTAACATAACGCTTTGCCAGCTTATTTTAAAAAATCCTCGAAGCTCTCAGAGTTCCCAGATTCTTCAGTAGAGTACATTACTTCTCCGGTTTTGGGATTACATGCCCCGAAAATAACTTTACGCTTGCGGGAACCCTTACTATTTGTTTGTACAACAGGCTGCTTGCCTATTGGAGCCCATTTGCAAGTGGTGGTTGGCTCATCAGTGATGATAGCTTCATCCTCATAGAGGATCACCGTATCATCATCAGAATTCTCCACCAGTTCTTTAAGCTCCTTTTTGAAAGCTTCCTGCTTTTCAGGGTCAGCATTCTTGCATTGTTTTTTGGGCCTTTGCAGAGAGTAACCGATCCTGTGGACTAAATCGTACAGGCTGCCTGCTGCGTAGTTGACTCCAAACTCTCTCTTAATCCATATTTTCAAGACCGACATGGTCCAGTTACTTTTGTTGAAGCCGTGTTCTCTGGGAGACTCCAAAAGTACTTGGTACACTTTTGCAAGCTGCTCATCTGTTAGTCGGCATGAAGGTCCCTTAGGTATTTGAGGTATCAATCCATCAAGGCCTAATGCATTATACCGATTAAGCCATTCTCGTACTGTGGAATCCGATACATTTAATAATTCAGCTACTTTGAGGCTGGTGTAGCCCTCCATGAACTTGAGCATCGCCAAGTACCGGATTTTAAGGTCTGCATCGTTTGACTCCCGGTAAAGTTTCTGGATTTGCTCGTAGGTTGCATGCTTCATTTTTATCTCGACTTTTCTTCTGCTCATAGTATCAGTTTCTCCTTTATGGGGCACTGATATTATGATAATATAGTTGAAAGTCTAGAGCATTGGCAATCACAGGTAATAAGCGGATAATTAGCTTAAACTATATAGATGAAGCAGTTCTATGAAACATACAGTGGATATGAAATTGTATCACCACTGGTGACACAATTAAGCTGGAACAATTATCGAAGCAAGAGGACTGTAAGTATTTAGAACTGCAAATTTAAAATATAACCTGACAACGGCACCGAAGTAGTCGTAGCTGTCATTATGCAAGTATGTGTCATTGACGCGTTATCGGCGGAATGGTAGCGGCAACGTAAAGCGAGGAAAAACGGCAAACATATAATGAAAACCAAATTGTGTCAGCACTGTTGACACAATTCAGCTGTAACTGAAAGAACCGAAGAGGCTTAAATAAGTATTCAGATCGGAATGCGAGATATTTCATAGTAAATGACCACAGTAATAAACATACAATTTTTGTTATATACTATTTTGTAACATTGTATGTACATTGTCATAATTATGTATTACAATAATTGTAGAAGGAGTTGATAAATATGGCACAGACGACTTTAAGCCTGCGGATAGATGAAAATGTGAAAAAGCAGTTCGATGAGTTTTGCGCTGAAGTGGGAATGAACTCATCAGTGGCGGTTAATCTTTTTATTAAGACCGTTGTCCGGGAGCATCGTATCCCCTTTGAAATTGCTGTAAAAGAAGATCCATTTTACGCCGAAGCAAATCTTGCTCGCCTGAGAAAAGCAATTGCAGAGTTGGATTCTGGTAAAGCCCGTGAACATGAGCTCATTGAGGTGAGCGATGATTAAGATATGGACAGATAATGCTTGGGAAGATTATCTTTATTGGCAGTCACAAGACCGAAAGACGCTGAAGAAAATCAATCAGCTGATTTTGGACATTGACCGTAATGGTTATGCGGGGATCGGGAAGCCGGAACCGCTGAAGCATGAACTACAGGGATTCTGGAGCAGGCGGATTGATGATTGTAACCGCATTGTATATCGTATCCATGAAGGCCGGATTGAGATTATCCAGTGTGGAAGCCATTACAGAGATGAATAATATTATCGTGAAAACGATTTGGATGTGACTCATCCAGGTCGTTCTTTTATTTCAGAAAACTTTTTAGAAATACTTGATTTCCATCGGATTCATGTTCTAAATTATAGTTGTCTCAATAAATGAGAAGTCAACACTATAATTTGGAAGAATATTAGATGAAAAGGAGGAATCAGGAAAGGGAAAGACGACGAAGGAGGAGAATTGACGCTTCATCCATATGATGAAGGCCTTTTTCCAGCACGTTATGGTTTGAATAAACGTGCCTGCCGCTTTTGTTAAAGAACAAAGCCGACAAATATGA
This sequence comes from uncultured Clostridia bacterium, assembly GCA_937873555.1. GTDB lineage: Bacteria > Bacillota > Clostridia > Acetivibrionales > CALMWN01 > CALMWN01. The sequence goes on along the minus strand of CALMWN010000042.1, from coordinate 2,498 downwards.
CGGTATGCGGCTGCCGCTTGCCTATATCAGGCGACTTGGCAATAGCCAGGTAGTGCGGACAACTACTCATCATGCTGTCATGCCCGCCGTCTCTGTCTTCACAGAAAGAAGATAGAGACGGCGGGGGTCTATCGCCGAAAAGCCTTGCCATTGCTGGTAAAGACGTAATTATAGAAAAGGAAAACAGAGGAAATACTATCGATCTCCTGGCTGGCGCCTGCGTTTTTACATAAGAAGGTACTCGAAAAGTAGCTGGTAATTTTGCCGAAAGGCAAGTTTAACCATAAAACAGGTATTAAATGGATATATAGTCTATGATCTTTGAAAACTGCATAATGTTACGAGAGGATAATCGGAAAAAGTGCATGGCAAACAAGCCTATCAAGAAGTCTTGTAGAACTTTGGTGCAAAAAAATCCCTCCGTAGAAGATAATTATTGTAAACCTACAATTTGATTCTACTTTGGGATGATGCGGTATTATCAAGTGAAATACTTTATCCCGGCTTACAGACTTACTCATATAAAATATCAGAACCACAGGCTTTGAAGGCCTGTGGTTCTGTGTTATTGGGCTGTAAGTCTATTAAGCCGTCTCAATGAAACTGCATAAAAAGTATAAGAAAGGCAAAGCTCCAAATTACCTGGAATGGGAAGAAATATTCCAGCTTGTCGATATGGCAGATTTGGTTGGAAAGGAAAATGCAGCAAGGGATGTAACACTTTTTTGTGACAATTTGCTCGGATTTTACTTGACAGAATACAGCAAGAATGGGCTTATTTAGTGAGCAGAATCAAAAAGGTACATATTTTCTCAAAGAAGCAGATTCACCAGATTTTATCCAGATAGCGGATTTAGACGTGTGATACTCCTATGTTCTGAATAAGGACTAAAAAGAAAGCAGATACCATGATTTTTAAGGTATCTGCTTTTGCTATAAATTGTTATCAATGAAATCTTTCATTTCAGCTGTGTCTTTGAAGCCAAGTGAGATGGCAATACTTTTGCCGGTACCAGTGGCAATCTGGTCTAGGTCTTTATGGTAATCAAATTTGCAGGTACGCCATTTGCCGTCTTTTCCGATACCGCCGTAAATAAAGCTGCCTTTTTTGAGTGGCTTCATATTGAAGTAATTCAAGAGCTGCCTGATGTCACCTTGAGTAAAACGTATCGGCATGCTATAAGTCCAACACTTTCTTTAGTTTGTCCCTGTTGCTACCGCAGCGGATAACTTTCAGCATATAGCCCTGCTTGGTAATGTCCTCAACTTTTGAAAACAGATCAATTTGTTCGACATAAATGGAAGCATATTCGATAATGCTGGTTAGCAGGTCTTCAATAGCTTCATCCTTCGTGCTGCCCTCACCATATATATTAATGTCGTCAGCGGAAACAGTATAGATACCCAATTCTTCGTCAAATTCCTCGGAAATGTGGAACTGAAGCGAGTCAAAAAGAAAATCAACGATTTTCTTGCTTAAATGGGATACTTCACCTGTCTTACCCATAGCATTGTAGGTAATAATCTCAATTCCGTTTAATGCTTTTTCATTTATATCGGAATAGAAACGTTTTGTGTCCCGAATATTGAATTTGTTTTGAAGTATAACCTCCATATTCTCAACCCCTTTGCCTTCAAGTTCAGACATAATTATCCTCTCCCTATATTATACAAGAATAAATGGCTGTGGTCAATGTGGTCACAGTGACTATGGTAACCATTTTAATATATAATATTCATATAAAGTATAAATATGTGTTAATCAAAGGATGAAACGTTCTTATGTTAGAAGCAATGCAGAATTTTCTCTCATATAATTTGCTGGTAATTTATTGCTTATGTAGTATAATGTTATCAGGTGCTTTTAAAAAAGATTTCGATATAAAATGAAGAAAACTTTAATATTACAATTTCAAGTCTCAGAAGCCGGACATGAAATATGAAGGGACAAAATCTATGAAAATAAAGACTATTTTAACGGTTTTTCTATTATTTATTTTTGTTCTGGCCGGGTGCCAGATAGTTAGAGATGCCGATGAAGAATATTTCATGAAGCTGGACAATATATATGGGATTGATGCCATATACGAATACCAGCCTTCCGAAATGATCAAGTACTGTGATCCTGCTGTTGTCAATGGTTTTGAAAAGGGTAACCAGGTTGAAATCCTGGATGATAATGAAATTGTCTTTGAAGGGAAATATATTGCGGCATACAAGTCAAAAAAATCCACTTCGTTATATTATATTGTGGAAGTAAGTCATGGTACCAGGAGCAGAATTTTTCAGATAGATGATACCTTCGGATTTGAATTGAAAAAGAAAAATCAATAAACAGGACATCACTTTATTATACTGTTTGATTATGGCACAATTCTCACATGTCATGTCTATTTATCCATTTATCCGCATATTAAGAGTGTCATTTGTTCATAATATTATCTGATAACTATTGCCATTTCACATAATTTATTTCCAGAAATAAATTATGCTTTCGG
>CALMWN010000041.1 GCA_937873555.1 uncultured Clostridia bacterium | reverse complement strand
TCCATTTCCTTATCGTCAACACTCGATCCTTCACATAAAGCTTGTGCTAAAGCCACTTGAGGATCAACTCCCTGTGCCATGGCCGCCAGCCCTTCCGCAGAGAAACTACCCTGTATGGCAGCAGTCGCAACTTTTTTGGATGCCATTATTTTTAGGCACTCGTCCTGAAGTGTATTTTTGTATGCCATGTAGAATACACGGCATTCCTTCTTTTGATTAAGTCTGAAGGAGCGCCTTGATGCCTGCCAGATAGTAAAGAGGCTATAACCTGTGCTGTAGAATATTAATGTGGGATGGTCTAGCAGGTCCAAGCCAGTCTCCACAAGCCTCGGATTCATGACTACTACTCTTGAACCACGCTTAATGGATTGTGATATCCACTCTTCACGATTTTCAGCCTTAACAGTTGTGCTCCTTAGGATATCAACCTTACCTTTCAATCCGCATTGGGTTTCCAACACGTGGGATATCCTCGGCAAAGTGTCTTTGTCCCCGGACTCTCCTGAGTATATCGAAAATACAACGCAGTTTCTGCCCTCGGAAATCTCTGAATTGATGATATCAACAAGAGCCTTTTCCTTAGGGTATATGACATTGGTATCAAGGTCCGTGAAGTTGTAGAGTTCCGTCCCTTTTATTGGGTCACGAATGGGTTCAAAACCGCTAAGCTTATCAGGGTAACACAAGAGTGTCTGCAGCATAGATGACATCAGTTTCCTTCCACCCGGCTGGTAAAACATGTTCTTGAAAAATCCCTGGATGCTGTTATACTGGTTTGACAGTTCTGGCGACATGTCCACCCTAACCGTTTTCTCCGTAAACTTAGGAAGAAATGAAGAAAGTTCGTTAAGCGAAAGAAATACACTCTTCTCCAGTAGGAAATGCGCATACAGGAGTGGAGAAATTCCCGGTTTTACTTTAGGCTCCCCAATCTTTCTTCCCCTGCTGGAAGTATTGTAAAATTCGTCTTCACTATCAAATTGAAAAGCTTCTTCTACAACACCGTATTCCTCTGAAAACTTTAATGAGTCACCGTAATCAAATCCCATCTTTTTCATCTTTCCCGGGTCCAGCCTGTACAATAGATAAAACAAGTCCTGTGCAACACCACCCAGTAATGTGCCTGTAAGAATAATCTGCTTCTTACTCTTTTTGACGATAACATGGAAGGCGTTAGCCTGGGCTGAACCTCCTGACTTGTATTGGTGGGCCTCGTCTGAAATGAAAAAGTCAAAGAATCCATCCTGAAATGTCTTTTTCATAAACCTAGCAGGAGAAACCTTTCTGGCTTTCTGATCTTTCACGTATGACCATGAATCAGGCTCAATATCCCTCTCTTCTAAAAACCTGTCAAGGAACTTTTTATATACCCATACTGTTTTAGTGGTCTTTTTATTGTTGTTTCTCCAGTACGATATCCTTATCCATTCCTTTTCCCTGCTCTTAGGTGCAAGATTGTAGCCGTCCCCTTCGTTAATATTCAGAATATTAGGACACCATAAATCCTTGCCACAATTGAGACACTTGCTGTTATTAGTCCTCTCACCCGAAAAATCATCATATTCAAGTGGTCTTGACCGTTCTTCAGCTCCGTATTCATCCTTGTTAAGTTTTAAAGGGGTACCTTCCTCACTGTACGGGTAAACAAGTTCCCCGCAGTCAGGACATATCCACCCTCTCTCATAATACCCGGCATTAAAAACCATCAATGAATCCTCACCACAGTCAGGACACTTGGCTCCATTCTTCTTAAACTGTTCGAGAGTGACTGACAGGCTTCCACACTTCTCACACTCAACATACTTGACTGCCTTACGCCCCCACTTGGTTACTGCTGGCTTAGATTGAAAATCTAGCTTGCAAAAATCCTTACTGATTATGTAAAAATTCTTGCCAACAGGCTTTTTAACCTTCCTTCTGGTTTCGCCGAACTTTCCTACCGGAACATACTCCCATACTTCCTTTGCCATATCCATGACATCAGAGAAGTTGCGAACTATATTGACTTTCGCAAGGGGTATCTCATCCTGTACCTCCCTTGCCCACTTTTTAAGTAGATGAGAAGGACACATGATTATTGAACGATGGTTAGCCTGCTTGTTGATTTCGGACATGGTAGCTTTCTTCATAAGCAACTTTATAATATAAGAAACAACCCTTTCTATTATAGAAGCGCCCATCAAACTCTTACCACAACCCATCTCTGCAACCAAAAACCCAAATTTGGAGACATTCATCAGTTTTGCCAATGCATTGACCAGAACCGCCTGCTTTGGGAACAGCCTTTTCTTTTTTAACAAAATATGACTTTTTGAATCATACTCCCCAAAAGGCTCTATGTCCTTACATAAGTCTCTTACCACACTGTTACCGTATCTCATGAAGTATTCATCCAGGTTGTTAAACTTCAATGGAGTCTGTTCTTCTGTTGCAACTTTGATAAGTCCGTCACGCAGCGATTCCGAAATTAGGTTTTCAAACTCCCGTTCTTCTATATTCAGCTTGAATACCTTCATTTCGGGCAAATTGGAAACCTCTGAATTCCATAACACCATTTCCTGCACCCTGCCAGTCTTTGTCAACCTGTCAAAAAGAAATTCGGCCCACTCTTCAAGAAGAGGCAGGTTGAAAACTTTCATTAGTTTATTGAACAATGTTTTAGCAGGGTCATCATGAGCAACGAAATATTTTCCTTGCTCATCGTTTAATAAATCCCTGTGCATTACCATTGCATGATAAAAATTGGACTTATTCTTCTCAAGTCTTTCAATTTTTACGCTGTACATACCTTTCTCTGTCTTTAATGCCTGCTCCCGCAACTGGTACAAGGTGCTGTGGTTAATATTGTCAGTACTAAATACCCCACCACTTTCACCAAGATTTATTGAACCGGTTATGGACTTTATGCAGTTATCCCTATTGGAAATAACAGATAAACAAATTAGCATGTCTGTATAAGGATCAAAACAGAAAAAGTCGGTAAATGCTCTTTGTGTAAAACTTACAACTTTTACATTCAAATAAAATCAACCTCCTAAACGCTTACTTTTTCTTCCTTACCATCCTTCTTACTGCCAAAGCTTTCGAGTTTTGTCACTTTACCGCCAGCCTGGACTATTGTTACAATCGTCTTCTTGAAATGTCTGACGGTCTGAACTACTTTTTTAGTTACAGGATCAGTAACGGAATGAGATTCAGTCCCTTCAATTACCCTTCCTCTTTGAAGGTGCTTGTCCCTATTTTCCTCACTGCCTACAATCCCTCTACCAAAACCTGAGGTGGCAAGCATATAAATGTGGGATTTCCCAGGCATTATCGGAGGCCTCCCTATGGTGCCAAAAGCATCCTTTATCTTTGTGGCCTCGGAAAACATACTCCCTACATGACTCTGCGAAGGTATCTGGGCAACAATATCCACATCAATGCCCATCCCTTCGAATACCTTGACGTCATCAGGGTTGGAGGGCGGGATGGCATACCTTTTATCTTCAGGTACCGTGTCCGGAATAATGTACATACCGTCAATGTTCGAGACATAATCCTGAAAAGCTTTTGCCATCTCCAGATTTGGCTGATTATCTGATTTCTTCCTTGCAATAAGTGCAATCTGTTTGAATTTCTCAAACTCTCTGAACTTAACGCAAGTCATGATGTCGTACCTGTTAGTTATCAGCCTTGCCAAGACCGGGTCCTCAGTAAAAATGTAGTATGGTACCACCATACATAGGTAAGCTCCCGGCGCCAGGTAGTTGTCAATTCTCTTGAAAAAGATTTTTTCATATCTTTCTTTAAGAAGAGACTCTCCATACGGCGGGTTAAGGTACCCGAAAGTAAAAACATCCCGCGAGATCCTGACCTCTTGCATGAAGTCCGCCATAATGGCGTAATCAACATAAGGGTTGTTCTTACATTCCTGATACCGCTCCCTGTCCAGCTCAACACCAAAATTAACCACATTCCTGTTTCCTGAAGACTTACCCGTAACTGTTGCCAAAGCAACTCCATCTCCGCAGCTGGGATCGATACAACAACAAGGTTCATTATCCGGAAACTTGAAAAAGTTCCGTAACAGCAGCGCATCCGTCATATCTGTGAAATACGCTCCCATCTTCTTGTCGTTGAACAGTACCCTGTCAAAAGAAGATTGACTGGAAATATTACTGTTATCGCTCAATAAATTCATCCTCCTTTTTTTGAAAATAAAAAAGTCATGTGTAGACACATGACTTTTGGGATATGTTAATTTACATATCTTCAGTTATTAAATTGAAAAAATAAACACAAAAATAAGAAGCTGCTACGCTTCCCATCTATACCATGCCCTTGAATAACAGGGACTTTAAGCATTTATATTCTTTAAGAATATTATGGTAATAAACAATATATACAAGTATTATACATGTTCACGCACCTAATTTCAACAATTTGATTGAAATTGGCATAAAAAAAACCAAGGCCTCCGGTACGGGGCCCTGGTTGATTGTTATTTGTTTTCCATATCTTCATTCATTACATTGCTTTCATTATCTGCAGATACTTTATTTGTTGCTATGAGTACATTGTAACCGCTGTTAGTTACCAGATTTACAAGTTCAGTCAGTTTGCCTTGCGCTTTAAAATCAGTTTTCATAAAATCATCCTCCTCAATATTTAATAATTAAATCATCCATCCATGTATCGACTTTTTTGATGCATTTTTTTATAAACGGTATAATTGGCTTTTTAAAAAGCATTTTTGTTATAACGTTCAGTGCTAACATCAGCAGTACTATAATCAGTAAAACTGCTAAAATGTAGACGCATACAAACGTCAGAATAAACAAGTATTCTTTTAGCAAATCAATCATCCTCCTGTGTGTTTCTAGCCAGCAACCAAATTCAATTTGAGGCCTTGAAAACCATAACCGGCTTTAAGCATGTCATCTATACCCTTGCCCATGTAGCTATCCCATGCTGATGTCGCTACTTTGAAATTCTCTCCGGAAAGGCAGTCAATAAGATTCTTTTCTGCCTGCAAGACATAATCGTTATGGAATTTATCATTATCATACATGATAACAAACATCCCTACACCATAAGTCTCTCGCAAGACATCGATATTCCTCTCCCCCCGGTCATTGACTGCAAAAAGGTCACTGTATGAATTTACCCCCTGTACAGTAACAAAAAGTGAGCCAAAAACATTAGATGCTATAGCTGCCTTCTTCCAACCCTCTGTTAGATAGCAAACAAAGCTGTCTTTTATAACTTTGGGTTTTACCAAGCCGATCCTGCTTGAAGGTCCGCAGCCGTTAGGCATTCTTGCCGTTCCATCTTCATTTACTCCAGCCTCCGAAGAAAATACTTTATATTTTCCGCTTTTAGGCGAAGGGTTATCAAGACGTACCTGCAACATGACAACTTCCCCATATACATTTTGGATATTGAATATTATGCCTTCATATCCAGCAAGAGTCCAATACCTGCTGTCCTTATACTCTTTTATATATGCTCCGGGGAATCCTGTTAGATCACCGTTGTTCTTCTCCAACAGCGCCCTTGCTAACTGTGACCTTGTGGGGTTTATACTGGCAAGACCTTCGTTTTTCCTGTCATAGTCTGATGGAGGATAGCTGCGGATGTTATACAACTCTATAAGTTCGTTTGTAAAACCATCCTCGTTAAGCTTCTTTCGGTGATAATCCTCCAGCTTTAAATTTGCCAGTAGTGTCCTATTCAAACCATCGAGCTTCTTATCCGACAGCCTTTCAACGTCCTTTTTTATGACAGGTTTTTCATAATTATAACCGGTGGCTCCCGTAACATCATTATCCGATACGAATTTGGCAGTCCCATTCTTTGTCTGCCCTATGTATCTAAACCCAGGAATACTATTTCTACCGACGAATCTATTACATACAACATACTCAGTCAGCTTGCCATTGTATTCCGTTTCATAAGAGTAACACCAGTCCGGTTTCCCACATATTGGACATTGGGTATATTTACTACCTCTTTTGCCTACCTCCTTAAACCGCATACTCATAAATCATCCTCCTTATAATCTAAATTATTCAGCTGCAGTAGCCCGTTTTCACCAATTTAGGTTAAACCAATATAATGCCTGACTCGCAGGGCTTTCATTTCCCGCAAAACAAAAAAGAGCAACAATAAAGGCCCATGTATGCTATAAAAAGCATTCTATGGACCTCTTAAGTCGCTCAATACAAATCACAAATAGTGATTTTTGGGAATAAACAAATTTCTCTTGACTCTATTTTAAATTTATATATTTGTGTTGTCAAGGGCTATATTTTGTAGAAAATATTTTTTATTTCCCCAAAAACACAAATCACCTTCTACAATAAGGATAATAAAACACATTTTAAAAAAGGAGGTGAATAAGCATGAAACCAATGCTTAAGCAAATCACATCATTCATAATGGCGGTATCAATGTGTCTTACCTTTGGGGGCTGTGCAAGCAATAACTCCGGTAACCCGAAAGACCAAGTAAAAACCCCTATAGAGCAGATTTATGACGAGAATCAGCAGCAGATACAATCATCGGAGACAAAAAAAATTAAAGAAACAATATCACAAAAAATACTTGACAACATGAAAAAAAATACTTCTAATTCTTTTGATTCAATACAGGAAACCGCACAAAATACAACAACCTACAAACCTGCAAATAAGAACATGACTTTTGAGGAAATTGCAGATGATACAGCATTAAAAATCAACAGGTTTACATGGGGTACCGTTCTTGGAGTATTAGTTGCTCTTCAAGGCTCTGCAGTTCCCATTTCTTTAATCTTAGTGTTGTTTGGAGTATTGTTGGCCGGAGCTTTTAGAAAAGACAGACCGAAGTTCAGATTTTTTCTCTTTATGACAATAGCCGGTCCGCTTTTCTTTCTGATTCTAATTTACCTTCCTGCTTTCTTATGGTACCTGAATAATAATTGACAATGTTGCTTAAAGTGTTTTATTACAAGTTCAATACTGGATAACATCAAAATTTATCAAAATTTGGAGGATGACTTTTATGGATAAGTCTTTAATTAAGGAACTGAACAATGAGGATTTTATTGGCAGCAGCGTGTTTTTACCTAACATATCAGAAAACGAGAAATCACTTGATTCTCAATGCCTGGATGAAATACGGGAATACATAAGTTCTAAAAAAATATTCAAGGTGCAAATTACAGCCGTTGGGCCAGACAAAAGTCTGCGCTGCCCCCTTGGGAACGGCATGCTTGGAGTTATACCAAACACGGAAGTATACGCCAGAGAAATGTCCCAAAATGAGCTAAACAGGTTCATGGGTAAAACGGTAGGTATCGTTGTTACCCACATGAGCGAAAATAACCGGATAGTCTTTATGTCAATAGTAAAAGCAAAGGAAATCGTTCGAGATTACTACATAAAGAATCTGAAACCCGGAGACACGGTTACAGCCGTTGTTACATTTGTTAACGAAAAAACCCAGCGCATTCACATAGATATTGACGGGTGCGGGCTATTCGGATATGTTCCCATAAAGCAGTGGGGATACGAGTACATATATAATCCCGTTGAACAAATAAGAAAAGGAACAATAGTCAAGGTCAAGATAGAAAAATTTTATCCGGATATAATCAAGGGCACTGGCTTTTTTAAGCATCATTACAGAGCCTCACGTCAGGCAGTCTTGGATAATCCCTGGATAGGGATTGAAACGCTGTTTCCTGTTGGGATGGAGTTGGAGGTTACAGCTATACACCTCACTAACAAACATAACTTCTTTGCTTCAACTCCATTGCTGAAAAATCTTGAGGTATTTGTAGAATATCCTGAAAATGCAAATGTGAAGACGGCCTTGAATGAAACTGATGAAGACATTGATATTGAAATATACCCGAAGCGGGAAAAAATTATAATTCGCAAGGGAGAACAATATCGAGTGAGAATATACAGATCAAACGAAAAGAATAAAGACTTGAGAGCAAGAGTTATAAAGCACATAGAAAGACCGGAAGCCTCAGTTAAGGCATCCGCTATCCAAAGCCTAAGATGAAGGGGGCGCTTACATTGACAACAGAAGTAGCAAATAAATCCATACTTGATTGCCTGTTGAATACGCGAAGCCCTTTCGTTTTTGTGAATGGGAGTTCAACCTCAACGGTATATAGTGGTAACGGAACTGATAAAGAATTAAAGTCCCTTTCCAAGAATGATGTTAACTTTATGTACTATAATAATGTGTTCACACTAAGTGACCTGCATGTAGTTAAGTATGTGGCTGAAAACATCTTCTGCACTGTACCTATGTTAAAAAGAAGTATAAAACACTATCATGAAACAACCGAAGACAGCCAGAAGGTAATACTGTCTGTTAACACCGAGCACTTAAAAGAAAGGCTAGATACCGGATTGTGTAGAGCGCAAATTCTTGTAAAAACCCTATTTGCCTCACACAGAAAAGCAAGTGCCGGGGATAACAACAGAAAGGAATATATGTCGTATTACACCTGCACACCCCACGGTTATAACTTCATCAAGAGACTAATAGGATATGACAGGCCTTATGATGAATACTCAAGCATACTTGCTCTGGACCAGGTATTCAAATACCTGTCTGTGATAACAGTATGCCAAACCTTCTACGATATTCCTGGTTTTAAGAACTATAAGATAAATAACCAGGAATATACCGTAAATATCAAGACAGGCCGCAAATATTATTCACCTTATGGAGTCGTAAACCTTGAGGCTGAAAACAATAGAACAAAAGTTATTATTGAGCCCTTCTTCCGGTCATACAACAAAAGCAGGATCTCAGGCAATGCCTATATAGCAGAAGTAAAAGAAAGGTTTGCAAATATTGGAGACTACCTGCAGAAGAACTTTGATATGACACATCTAATATTCTCCTGTGAAGACATAAGCGCTATCAAAGCAGCTGTTGACTTGACAAAAGAATACCTTCCTGGATGCACAAACAAGGTATACTTCACTATTGACAAGGAGGCAAACAAGAACGGTATAGAAAACGCATGCTTATATTGGAACGGTAAAAAAACGGTACCCATTGAATTACACTTCTGATTATGATAATATAATATACATATTAACGTTTTTTACCAATTGAACTCACTGTTCAAATCATAACAAGTCCCTATCATACATGGGCATATAAATAATAACTAGGATACAAATCTTCCTGTGATTTTAAACAGGAAGATTTTTTTATTGCAAAAAAAAATAAGGAGGATGATTTTATTATGAAAAAAGTAAGAGAATTTGAACTTGTCAAATTGGAGATGTCTGGTTTCAAAGGAATGAATGAGTCCCAAAAGGTGGTGCATCTTTTCGGTAAGGTTCTCACACGTGTCGAAGGAGATAATTACACCGGCAAAACAACCATTCAGGATGCCGTATGCTATACTCTGTTCGGTTGTAACAGGTACGGTGACTCAAAGGAAAACAAGACCCTTATAAACTTAAGCAGCTCCCGTACCAAGCTTGATTTGACAATACGGTTCGATGGTAGCCTGCACCTCATATCCAAAAGATATGGTAAATCAGGTTCTCTAAAATTTGATGAGGCGACGGTTACCCAAGAGTTCATCAGTGAGCTGGTTGATAAAGAAGAATTCCTATGCCAGTTCCATCCTGAATATTTTCTTCAGCTGGAACCGGAAAAGCAACGTGAGATCCTTGTAACAAAACTTCCACCCATACCGGAAGAGACAGTAATTTCTCAACTCACTGAAAAGTCTAAAGAGTTGTTAAAAGGCACCAATATTGGTGACTGCACCTTCCAGATTAAAAACTTACGAAAGGAAAAAAGTGAGTTGGAAGAGAAGAAGTTTAAGACTTTAGGCAAACTTGAAGGCCTTGATATGAATATATCAATACCCGAGGAAAAAACCTTTGATGACGCTGAAATAAAAACCTTACAGGCGCAAACCAACAAGTTGTCAATCGGGAAAGTTGATACAAGCGCATATCAAAGCCAGGTGGAAATTTTAAAAAAGCAGCTCACGGATCTGCCACAATTATATGCCCCTAAGACAACTAAAGAACTGGAGGCTACAAAAGACGCCCTGCTGCAGACCTACAATGCTAAAAAGGCCATGCTTAAAAATGTAGCATACAAGGAAGGAAACACCTGCCCCGAATGCCTGCAGGAGCTATCAAAAGATCATATTGAATCTTTGATAGAAAAGGCCAAAATCAATAATGCACCTATACTCAAAGATTTGAATGAAATTAAGGGAAAGGGTGTAAAGCTTGCCGCAGAAATCGAGACGGTCAAGAAAGATAACATATCTACGGCTAAAAAGCTTATTGAAGAGCAAAACAGGATAAACCAGGAAATTCATCAACTGGAACAAAAATTAAGACCGGAAAAAAACTCGCAGCTTGATAAACAGATTGAGGTCTTAAACAATAAAATCCAGGAAATCCAGAGAAATAAAGACGGCGTTATTGAAGCTAACACAAGGCGCAAATCCTTAATAGAACAGCTCGATAGGAATAAAAACCTTCACACTGCTTATACTAAGGAGATAGAGACTATTGGATGTCGAATCATCAGTATTGACAATAAAATATATGCTTTAAAGGAATACATAATAAAAAGATCGCAGATACTGTCCCAAAGTATTCACAGCAGCCTTAAAAAAGTCTCTATCCAACTGGAAAAGATTATCGAAGACACTGGGGAAGTTAAAAGCTGTTTTGAAATCCTTTACGATACTGAAAAAAAGTATGTAAAGTGCCTCTCTACTTCAGAAAGGATGAGGGCCGGAATGGAAATTGGAGATTTAATTAAGAAATACTCTGAAACCAACTATCCCCTATTTGTCGATTGCGCCGAAAGCATCACGCACTATGAAACAAGTGCAAATCAGATAATAGAGGCATATGTTGTTAAAGGAAAACCTCTAACAGTAACACCGGTTAATGAGCAGAGTCCAAAGTCTATCCCTCTTCCTGACAAGGCATTGAATCTATTCTCAAATGAGTCTGCTATTGCATAGGAGGTTCCGGTGATGAAAAACAATTATGAATACGCCTCACAATTACCGGAAGACTTTGAAAAGCCGGAATTTTCAGATGTTAAGTTTATGACTGCAGCTGAAAAAGAAAGCGTATTAAAAAACTTTAGAACAGTTATTGATAAGCGCAGCCTTGAGTTCATACATAAGGACCTGTATATCCATCTTAACTGTCACTGCGGATTCATTGCGCACTATAATATTCAAGGATTCAGAGACGCTTATTCCGCTCCTAAAGATTTTTTATTCTTCGTTGAACAGTTTGCAGGAAAATATAGTTTTGAAATGCTTTTCTGTCCTGATTATAAGGATATCAATACAGAAATGATAAAGTATGCCAAAGCAAACTATGAGAAAATTAAACAGGAAATGCTGCATAAGGAGTATGAAGATGATCTCTCTATTATCAGATTACTTGCAAAAAAACATAACCTAAGCTTTACCCTGGCGAGAGAGGAATAAAATTCCTCCTTGCCTCCTTTTTTTTGCCCAAAATCATGTTAATTGCATATTATTATACATTTTACCTCTTTATGATATAATTGAAATAAATAAAATTTTCATTGAGGAGCATACCTTTATGGATTTTGATAAAAAGTATACGGATCATATAAAAAACTTGGCTAAGGAGACTATAAAAAAACTTAACAACTCTCCTGATGTGGAAACCATAATTTCTAACGTTAGCGGCACATTCCTACCCTATGCCGTTTCATTAGTCAATACTATTTCTGGCAGTGATGTTATAAAAAATAAGAAGATCTCTAAAGCCAATTTGTCAAAAGACGAGATGATAGAAATTTGCAAATCCATAATAGATGTTCTGGAAAATATAACATCTGGTAGTTCAAACAGCTATATGACAGTTGATTTTTCTGTTATTTATAGAAATTTACAGTCCGCTATTTTCGGAAAGGAATTTAATCAAGACGGTAAATGGCCATCAGTTGACATTTCAGAAAAAAGCAAAAAAGTGAATGCTATCGCACAACTCATGCCAGATCCTAAAATAGAACCCAAGCTAGACGAAGAAGGATTAGCGGAGTGGAAAAACCGTCTCTCCCAAAACCTTTTGAATATGGATGATTTAACGGCCGACATATTGGACATTGTTACTTACCACTGGTTGAAATATGCTAGTGACCCCAACACAATGGTCCTTTTAAGCGCTGAAGACTTTTTAAAATATAGAGGTATAATTCCTCAAAAAAACAGTGATGGGCGCCGGGGTGGTTATAAAAAAGAATACAAAAATGAAATTCAAAGTCATATCGATATTTTGGCTAACACGTGGATAAAAGTCAACGAAATGGAAGTAACTGAAATAACTGAAGGGCCTAAAAGGGTATACAGAAAACGTAAGAAGTGGAGAGGGGAAAGCCCCGCTATTGTCGTAGACTTCAGAGCTGGTGAAGAAACAGCGGACAGTCAAATTAATCCTTATATTTGGTATATTAGACCTGGGTTCGTCTTCGCGAACTTCCTTTATGGTCCAGGGCGGCAAACAGTACTTTTGTCTCAAAAAGCACTGGAATATGATCCTGATAAATATTACATAGAAAAAAGGCTTGCACGCTTCTTTGCATGGTCATGGAAAGAAGCAAATATTAGATCTACCCAAAGTCAGAAATTTACTGTAGATAGCCTTATAAAAGCAACTAAGAATGGCATTGACGAATTACGCCCCAGCAAAACATTAGCAAGACTAGAGAACGCATTAGATCGTCTTCAGAATGATGGTTTTATCACAAGTTGGGTGTATGAAAAAATAAATGAAAACATCGTTGGTAAAAAAGGTTGGGTTAAAGAATGGCTGAAATCTAAAATCATAGTCATTCCCCCTGCAGAAATAATTAATGAGTATGCCAATCTTACATCACAGTCACAACAAATTGAGCTGTTTCCTGATGATAATACTTTTAACGCGGATATTAAAAAAACACGACTTGAAAGAGGTTTAACTCTTGAAGAAGCAGCGAAAGAAATAGGTATATCAAAAAGCAGACTTTCTAGAATTGAAAGAGGAGAAAGTACTTATAATAGAAATAAGCAAAAAATTCTTGATTGGATTAATG
>CALMWN010000040.1 GCA_937873555.1 uncultured Clostridia bacterium | reverse complement strand
ACTATCCTCTTCGTCGGCAGCGTCAGATGTGTATAAGAGACAGAAGCATATGACTGTCCTTGCACATCTTAAGCTCAAGGTATAGTATCTTTCCCTCCTCAGATACTGAAGACAGTTGGATGCCAGCCTTTTGCATCGATCTGTTTATTGTATTTGCAAGTGCGAAGATTATCAAATCCCTGTATTCCTTATTAATAAAAGCTTTGTCAACATATTCTGCAAATATGTAATTTATAAGTCTTTTTACTTCATGAGAGTTGTTTTTTTCAACTGCATTTATGAGCTGCATCTCATTATTGAGCGGATATACAACCAGATTTACAGGAAGCTCCTTGATATCCCTGTAATCATAAACGTTTTTGATTGAAATCAGGTTCTTATTCTCCAAGAGGCGGTTGCCGGTAATGAATGAAGTTCTTAATCCATCCAGTCCTTCACTCATGTTGCCGATATATGCCGACAACAGCAGTCCGAATGCAGTATCAATCACCGCCACTATTTCATTCAGCCTGTCCTTCAGTATGGAAATGCTGCTGCAGTTAACCACAAAGCAAGGAGTGTCCTGATTTAAAAGTATGTTTTCACATCGGAAATCACTGCCGATCTGTTCTCTGATCACCTTGACAACGTTATCCAAAAGGGCTGGGCTCTTTACCAGCATCTCGTTGTTGACATCGGAAAGCTCAAAAGCTATAACAAAGCATTCCTCGCATAACCAGTCAAGGGACAGCCTTTTGAGTTCAGCATCAACTGTTGTGGGATTATAGCTTCCCATCAGTATTTCAAATATCAGCTTGTCCATAATATATTTGTTGCTGTCCTCTACCTTTTTCACCAGTTCCTGATTGGAGCTCCTGATGTTACAAACCTGTTGTGCGATATAATCTATATCGTTTATAGAGCTTTTGGAAAGCTTTCCGTTTACATCGAATGACATGAAGGTGTTAATAAGGCGCTCAATCGGTTTGTATAGTCTGATTGAAAAGAACAGTATCACTACAAAGGCCAATACGCAAACTCCTAAAAGGATAAAGAGCATATTCGCCATTGTGACTATCATCTTTTTATTAATCATTGAACTGTTGGTAAAGTAGAAATAATTAAGGCTTAAAAATCGTGATTTTACCCATTTGTAAGTCAAATTGTCCTGCTTTTTGGTATAAAGTGTTCCTGATGTCATCGAAGCGTCTGATTCAAGCTTAACGGGGATATTTGATGCTTTGGTGCGCAGATCGGTCACACTTCTTCCTTCCGGTGTAAAGGAAACCGTCATATCCTCATCCGGTGTTTTCATAACAATCCTGGCAGCATCAATAATCACCAGTATTATCATCTTATTATCGACATAACTTTTTGAGGTTATATATATAATGCTTCTGTCAGTGAAAACATAATGTCCGCCATACAAAGGGGTATCAGAGAGCCCTGAAATGATATCCTTGTAGGTTGCCGGACTTATACCGAACTCGCTCACAAGCGCAGGAATAGTAATAGTGGAAAGGCTTGATACTGCAGTGCTGTCGTTGATTTTGTGTACAACAACCTTACACTGTCTTTCTGCCAGCCTCTGGTTGAGCATCGACATATCATTATAAAGCTCAGTCAGTCTGACATAATAATCTTCTTTTGAACTGTATGCGAACCTGTCGAGGCTGTTTATTGTCCTGACAGCTCCGGCAATGTAATTTATGGTTTCGAAAAGCTCCTCGCAGTTTCCCACATAGGTCAGAAAGCTCGCTGAATCAGATTCTTCTATTCTTTTCTGTGCTTCGTTTTGTATGTAGATGTAATACCCTATAAAGATAATAAATATAAGGCTGAATACTATTATGACATATGTAATCAGGATTCTTGCCAGAAAGGAATTTTTCATTTAACCCCCACACCCCCAACAACGGCGTATAGCACAATGAATTAATATTCCCATTGCATAAAGGCCAGCAATATAAACATTATAACACCTTAATCAGCTTAAAAAAATATCAGCTCAAAATATTTACAGTAAAATTTCAAATATGATAAGTGCGGCTGTTTTTGCAGGAATATACTGATTATCCTTACAGCCGGATGTAACTTAAGAAGCCGCGCAAAGAAATAATCCATGTGCGGCTGCCTAAGTTATTGTTAATATTTAATAGCTTTATACAGTTATGAACCTGTTTATGGTCTTTTCGTTCTGCCTGTGGGATTCTTCCATAATCCTCATCTGCTTCAACACCTGTTCCTGTGTAATGGGGAATGGTTTGCCGCCTTTCATACAGTCATAAAACTCTTTATAGAATTTCAGACCTTTAAAATCAAAGTCATTGGCCTCATCACCTTCGGCTATCCATTTATCAGTGTGGAAGGTAAGCTTTTCGGAGCAGTAGATAGGTTCACCCTTTTCATTTCTGAGTGGCTCCTTGATTAAAACCCTTGCCTCCTCTTCACTGTCGATATAATACTTCCAGTCAAGCTGCTTCGTAGTACCTTTTAATGTTCCTCTTGTACCCTGTACCAGATAGGTATAGTCCGAGAAGCCGTTGCAGCTGGAAATCTCTATGTCGAGCACTGGAGATCCTGTCGCCCTGAGAATAAGCTTTACATAGTCCTCGGCATCACCATAGGTATGTGCCCTGTCCATAGCGCAGGTGACGTTAATATCATCCGGGAAGCCCATAAGATCAAGAGCCTGGTCAACCGGGTGCGGGCCGGTATTCAGAAGGCTGCCAGCGGTGAAGCCCTGTATCGTCTGCCAATCCCAGCGGCGTATGAAATTTGAGTAGTTGAGATTTATCTGCACAATCCTGCCCAGCACACCTGAGCCGATAATCTCCTTGACCTTTACAAAAGACGGAGCAAAGCGGTACTGCTGGAATATATAATATGCCTTTCCGGTATCCTTTGAGGTCTGCATTATCTCCTTAAACTTGTCCGCACTACCTGCCGCGGGCTTTTCGGACAATACGTTGAAGCCGTGTTTTAAGAGTTCAATAGAGATAGGAGCATGATCATGACTGAACGACGCATTAATCACAAAATCTATGTCAGTTCTGCCGTACAGCTCGGTGTAGTCTGACAAAGGCACGCAGTTGTTCTCTGCCTTTATCATCTCCTGTCTCTGCTGATCCTTGTCTACATATGCTACAATCTCAAACAAATCGTGAAGTTGGGATAAAAGATGCCTGTGGATATTCCTTCCGCTTCTTCCGTATCCGATTATTGCGACTCTTAGTTTACTCATAGTCAATTCACCCCGTTTATATATTTTTCATATACTTGACATAGCCAGGATAAGCAATTTCCGGCTCAGGCAGCTCAGGATGCCATTTCTTTTCCCATTCCAAAGAGTAGTAACCTGTATAACCGTCTGCCTCTAGGGTTTTTACAATCTCCTTGATCGGGATATCCCCCTCGCCGATCGGACAAAGTTTAAACTCCCCGTTTGCCCTGTGATGGTCCTTTATATGCGTATGTGAGATAAATGGCTTAATCCGGCTGTAGAATTTCATGTAATCATCACCATATATTTTGTCGCTGTGCTCTATGTCCCATAGTATGCCAAACTCAGGACAATCCTTCACACCGTTTGCAAGGTCCATGACATTTTCAACCGTGTTAAAGTCGCCGTGAACCTCCAGGAGAACTTTGACATTCTTACCCGCTGCGTAGGCACACAATTCCCTCATTCCAGTTATAGCCTTTTGAATTACTGCATCTCTTACATCTTCAGAGGCAATCCTGTCGCCAAAAACCCTGATGGACGGTATCCCCATCCGGGCACATACATCTATTGCAGTTTTACCCTCTGCAATAGCAGCGTCATATTTATCAAAATCATGAAATTTAACGGAAGTGCCGAAACCGCAAATCTCCAAATTGTATGCTGCCAGTTTTGCTTTAGTTTCAGCCTGGTTTTCCGGGAAAAACTGTATTATCTCATTTGCAAGCATTTTCCCTTCAACACCTCTTATTTCTATAGCCTCAAAGCCTAACTTTCTTGCTTCTTCCAAAGTCTTGTCAAAGCTCCAGTCCGGACTGCCCAAGGTTGTAAACGCCAATTTCATATGTAAGCCTCCTCAATTTTTATTACTTTTTATTCATTCTATCATAAGCTGCCTGATATGTTGCAATGATTTCCTCAATGCCCATTGATTTCAAGGTAGACATATAATTATTGAACTCTGCGTCAACTTTGCTTCCGTCAAATGTCCACTTCTGCAGTTGTTCCAGCATATATGTCCTGCAGGTGGGGTACTTGGAGGTTATGAGGTTCAGTTCCTTCTCAGTGAAGCTTAACGCAGGAAGTTTAACATTCATCTTGTTTACAACACCGGACTTCTCGTAAAGATCAAGTGTCTTGATACCCTCTTCATCTGTCATAAAACGCTCGTAAGAGGCATCGTGAGGGTAGCCCATGTCATCGATCTGTCCTCCGAGTTTTCTCATATAGTCGTTAATGGGATTGGAAGCCTTAAGAACCTTGTCTGTGTATTTGGGTTTGCCGTCGACCATTGTGTAAGTATCACCCTCAATGCCGTATGTAGAGAGTCTTATGCCTTCATCTTTCCACCAGAAATTCATATACTTGATACTCTCGACCTGGTACTTGTTGTTGACTGACATAGCCCATCCCGCACCACTGAGTTTATCCCTTGCCGCAACTTCCCACACATCGCCGTTGATATCCTTGGGAGGCAATATGCCGATAAGTTTAAATCCCGGAACTTTCTCGGAAATCTTCGGATTATAACTGCAAGTGGAAGGAATCCAATCGTGTATAACGCCGCCATTGTTTTCAGGGAATAGTATGTCTCTTGACTTAGATCCTCTTGTAAAGATTTCCTTGTCAATAAGTCCTTCAGAATACCACTTTGCAACATTTTTAATAGCCTGCTTGTATTCCGGAGTATATAACCCTATTTCAACTTTTCCATTCTTGTTTGTATGCCAGTAATCGCTCACTCCGAAAAGTGAAAGCACACTTAATACCTTGTTGTCCTGTGGGCTCGAAAGTCTGGTGAAAAGGCCAACCTCGTCCTTCTGTCCGTTTCCGTTGGGGTCCTGCGTTACAAACGCCTTTAATACGTTGTACATCTCATCAACAGTTGTAGGAGCCTTAAGATTAAGCTTTTTGAGCCAATCTTCACGGATGAACCACGCCTCGGAAATCAAAGCACGGTAAACAAAGGGTATCTGATATATTTTTCCGTCTGCAGCAGTTATAGCTGCCTTAACATCAGGATTTGCATCCAGGTATTTCTTAATATCGGGAGCATTCTTTTCAATAAGGTCATTTAGTGGAACAAATGCACCCTCCATTCCGAACTTGTTTATACTGTCTCTGTTGCCGCCCACCATATCAGGAATATTCTTGCTTGCAATCATAAGGTTGAAGGCTTGCTTGGAATCAGTTTCCGCAGGGGAGGCTGTCCCTTTTAGGCTTATGTTGGTTAGCTTTGCAGCTTCTTTTGTGATTGTCCAGTTATCATTGAGCACATATACATTGCTCCAGTGGATATGTGCGCTAAGAGTGATGGGCTTGTCACTGCAAAGGAAATTCTTTGCCGCTGTGGTTGAACCACCCGAGGCTGCTGTGCCGGCTGCCTGAGAAGCTGGAGCTGAGGATGAGGGAGCAGGTTTTGAACACGCTGAAAGCATCAACAAGGCTGTTAATACAAATGCCATGGCTTTTAGAAGCTTTAGGTTTTTCATTCTGATCATCCTTTCTAAATTATTTTAAGAGACAGGTACTAAAATAGCACAAAGTCTGTGCGTCTATCCTTTAACAGAGCCTACTGTAAGACCTTTGACAAAATATCTCTGGGCAAAGGGATAGGCTAAAATTATCGGGATAATGGCAACTATTACGATTGCGTAGATGAGAGTTTCACGTGTGAAATCAAAAGATCCCCCTGTGTCAACGCTTGCAAGAACATTTCTTTCTATTATCAGCTTTTTTAGAAGAACCTGAAGGGGAACAAGCTTGATATCCTTAAGAAGAATCATCGCCCAGAAGTAGCCGTTCCAGCGGTCTACCGCACAATACAGTGAGATTGTGGCAAGAACCGGGGTTGATATGGGAAGTGCTATTTTTACGAATATACCGAAGTTGGACATACCGTCAACCTTGGCAGCCTCTTCAAGCTCTATGGGCATACTCTCAAAATAGCTCCTCAGAATTATTATGTAAAAAGCAGAGCCGGCGAAGCCGAAAATAATTCCGGCTCTTGTGTTAATAAGCCCCAGGGAGTCCATGTTCAGATAAAAGGGAATCATTCCTGCATTAAACCACATAGTGAATGAAATCATCATATTTACGAATTTTCTGCCTTTGAGCCTTTTTCTCGAAAGTGCATACCCACCCATAGTCATAATAACCATGCTGGCCAATGCACCGAAGAAGGTGTAGAAAAAAGTATTTCCGTATGCGGTAAAAAAGTAGTCTATGGTAGGAATGAGCTCATAGGCTCTGAATGTTATGTTCATAGGCTGGAGCACTACCTTGCCCATTATCACCAGGCTGCCCTCGCTTATTGAAGCTATAAAAGTGTAGTAAAAGGGGTAAAGGGTAAAGAGAAGTACAGAGCTCAATACTAAGATATTAATAACATTAAAGACTTTTTCGCCTATGCTTCTTTTATTCACACTGCTTTCCTCCTTCACCAAAGACCTGTATCCGTCAGTTTGTTGCTGAACTTGTTGGCAATAATTACAATGATAAACGCCACTAGGGAGTTGAATAGTCCAACCGCTGTCGCAAAGTCATACCGCCCCTCTGTAATACCTGTTCTGTATACAAAAGTACTTATTACATCAGCTGTTTCATAAATACTGGGGTTATAAAGCAGTATAATTGCCTCATATCCTACATTGAGTATGCCCCCCAGCCTTACAAGCAGCATGATGACTATCGTAGGCATAAGTGACGGCAGAGTAATATGCAAAAACTGTTTCCATCTGCCGGCTCCGTCGACCGTGGCTGCCTCATAAAGCTCATCGCTTATTGATGTTAATGCAGCAATGTATATTATGGAGTTGTAGCCTGTGTTCTTCCATATTTCCATTGCTATATAGATAGGCACAAAGTATGCCGGAATCGACAGGAAATAAACAGGGTCAAGGCCGTACCACTTTAATATGGTATTGACCACTCCGGTTGTAGGGGCAAGAAAACTGGTTATCATACCACAGACTACTACGGTAGAAATAAAGTGCGGAATATAGCTGATTGTCTGCACAGCCTTTTTGAACCGGTACGCTCTTAGCTCATTCAACAGCAATGCCAGAATTATCGGCATCGGGAAACCTACAATTAACGAAGAAAGACTGATTCTGAAGGTGTTCACTATAGTTCTCAATGCATATGGACCTGTAAAGAACTCAATGAAATACTGCAGGCCTACCCATCTGCTTCCCCAAATGCCTTTAAACGGGCTGTAATACTTGAAAGCAACCACCAGGCCGGTCATAGGCTTGTAAGTAAATATGAGAAAAAACAAAACCATAGGAATCAGCATCAAATATAAATCAAAATCATTCTTTAAAAGCCTGATTTTCTTTTTTATGTTTTTTTGCCCAGACCTGCCGCTTTGCTTTTCAGCCAGTGCAGCTTCCGCCATATTTCCCCACTTCCTTTCCAGGTCTTTTTTGTCAGAGTACTCTGAGCAAATATTAGTATATGATTGTTAATATGTCAATTTTGAATACTTATTCCAAGGTATACCTTAAAATATGATTATTCTCATTTTTTGATTAATAACAAATTTATACTATCGTAAATTTTGTATATTGACGGGTGCTATCCCCATTTTTTTTTTGCATATGCATATAAAAGTAATGACCCGTATGGTTGACGGGTCAATATCTTATATTTTTTTTCTTTTACTACTTCAATATCATTATTTACTATGCGATAAAGTCCATCATTTCCTTTTTGATTTCGTACTGCAGGACACCTTTGGTAAAGTAGCTGTACAATTCCTGCACGACAAAATGTCCAAGCTCATAACGCCCGTTAATGGTATGTCCGCCGGATATATGCGGTGTAAGGACTACGTTATTGAGATTCCTCAATTCATTTTCCTTGGCAGGAGGTTCAGGGTCGGTAACATCAAGGCAGGCGAATATTCTCCCTTTTTTCAGCTCTTCAATCAATGCAGCTTCATCAACGATCGCACCGCGGGCAGTATTGATAAGGACTGCACCGTCCTTCATGAGAGCCAGGTTGTCCCTGTTTACCATATGATATGTAGCAGGAAGGTTTGGAGCATGAATTGTCACAACATCGCTGGAAGACATCAGTTCCTCCAGTGAAACCTTTCTAACACCCAGTTCCGCAGCCTTTTGCTCGTCTACAAACGGATCATACAGCAAAATATCGGCTTCGAACGGCTTAAGCATCCTTATTAGGTTCCTTCCTACATTTGAAGCGCCTATTATACCGATATTGATATAACGGTAAAGCCTCAGCATCCTGTCTTCTTCACGGTCCACCTCCGGGTTCAATTTCTTCCACAATCCGGCATGTGTCATCCGGTTAAACTTGAATATGCGTTTGATGGAGCAAATAATAAGTCCCAAAGCAGTTTCTGCCACATCAATAGCTATTATCGGGGCTGCAGTGAAAACCTTTGCATTTCTTTCCCAGACACCGTCTGTGACAACAGCCTTGGGTGTTCCGGCACTGTGAGCCAGTATTTTAAAATTCGGTGCTTCTGCCAAAGCAGCTTCAGTCAACTTTGGGGTTCCCCAGCCAGTTATGCAGCCATCAGCACCCTTCATTGCCTTTATCATATAGTCTTCCGTCATTTTCTCCGGAAGATCCTCCAGATTCTGAATGTCCGCAAAGGTTTTCAGGAATTCGATATCATCTGGATGCAGTATCCTGCGTCCCATATCCTTGTTCAAAAGCAGTGCTATTTTTACTTTTTGGTTCAACATAGTTTATACACCTCACCCTAGAATAATGACTTTGTATATGCGATGTCTTCGGCAATCAGCCTGTCCACCTGATCCTGTGCGCTGTATTCGGCTGTCAGGCAGATAACACCTTCATAGTTCCTCTTTTTGAGGTATTCTGCGATAACCGGCCAGGATGCAAAGCCCTGCCTGCCGTTGGTATAATACTTGTCCCACTTGACATCCAGCGCTTCAGGTCCGCTTACACGGCGGTAGAATGCATTCTTGAGATTTACCATGCAAAGATGGGACCAAGCTATATCCAGGCCCAGTTCAGGCTCTTCCCCGCAAAGGGCTGCATGTGCTGCATCCCATACTGCTCCTACATATTTCGGATCAAAGTCTTCTATAAGGTGCATCATCCCTATTGCACTGCTTACATATTTACCGAGGTGATGCTGAACTCCTATTTTGACCCCGTATTTTTCACAAAGGGGCAGAAGCTGTTCATATTCTTTTTTAACCTTTGCCTCAGAGGCCACATAGCCGAGCTCGGGTTCAATTTTGGCCATGACTCTGATTATCGGTATACCGGCAGCCTGGCAGCCTGCAAAAACCCTTTCTTCCAATGTTCCGGCAACACTGTAAACCTTCACGCCGTATTCACCCATTTGCTTAACCAGTTCAGGAAGTCCTTTTTCTGCATTTTCCGGTTCCACCTGGTATCCTGGCCTTAAAGGGAATTCGACTCCGTCGAAGCCAAGCTGATTCACATACTTTGCCAGTTCGGAGGCCGACAGGTTTTTCCAGGGCTTTGTAAAGACCGAAAACTTGATTTTGTTATTCATAATAGACACTCTCCTTTTTAAATATTCAGAGATTTTCATCACAATCAAACAGATTGCAAAAGAACAGCAATTTTATATATACATATTTTACATTACCGGATACATGAATTCATTCATGCAATTCATCTAAACATGTACATAATTTATTTTTTATTCATTTTCAGGTCATAATTTAGTCTTAAAACAATATGAAATATATTTTTGTTGAAGTTTTGCGAAGCTCTATATATAATTAATCCGTAAACATTCTGTCTTTTACAAGGTTTGATATGAATTTTATAATTTACTCCAAAACAAAAAGAAGTGAATATTTCCTTGTGCCGATATGCGGCCATAATGCACTTGTAAGAAAGGGGATAAGTTCAAATCCCCATATCCATCCTGTATATCACATCATGTTTGCATTGGAAGGAGACGGATATGTAGACGGCAGCTGCGGCAAATTCTACTTGAAAGAAAAGGATATATTCATCATCCACCCCAATGAAAAACACATATTCACTTCATATTGCGATAAAAGTTTTACTTACTTCAGTTTCAACTTTTATCTGCTCCCGCTCGAGCATTATAAAAAGCTAAGCACTTATGAGAACTTCGGTACCCGTGAGAACATAAACAGAATAGAATCGGTAGCAGAAACCAGAAGACTCGACGATCTTTTTGATTTCAGGATCAATGATATTTTTTTTGATTACGACAAGACAAAATGGGGAAAAATAGAGTCCCTTATCAACCTGTACTCTGAAACCACCAGGCAATTCAGCAACAAACTTTTGTACAACTTCGGAAGCAGCGGACATGATGAGGATCTTGAATGGTCCAACTGCTTCCTTAAATTCTTCTGGGATTTCTATTCCATAATTTTGCATGACAAAAATGAAGGCATGTGGAATGACAAGGACAAGGTGCTTCTAAATCAGATACACAATTTTCTTATACAAACGGTTCATGAAAAATACAACCTTGCAGCACTGTCAGAAAAGCTTAAATACAATCCGGTATACCTGTGCCAGTACTTCAAGAGTAAGACCGGATACACCATAAGCCAGTATTTCAACAAGATTAAGATAACCAAAGCTTGCGAGTATCTGAGGACCACCAACAAAACCATAACGGAAATAGCACACCTTCTTAATTTTTACTCCTCAAACCATTTAAGCAGAAATTTCAAACTGGAAAAGAAGATGTCCCCAAAAGATTACAGAAGGCAGCTGGAAGCAGAATAAACCCGTCTTAGGCGTTTAATTTTTTCATCACCCATGCCATATTCTTTCCCAGATTGCGGAAAGTCCTGATGCCCTCCTCGTCCTTCTGGACATCGCCGGGATCACGCGAAAGGGTCATGTTCCAATAGCTTGAACCTGGTACAATCATTTCGTTAATTCCAAAAAAGAAGTTGATTGCGGAATATGTAAAGTTTGAGCCTGCGCGTCTCACAGAGACTACCGGAGCGCCAACCTTGCCCCTTAACCAGACCTTTCCGTTAGCACCTGCGACATAGCCGCACCTGTCGATCAGGGCTTTCACCTCTGTAGTGACATTGCTGAAATAAGTAGGAGAACCGATGATAATTCCGTCTGCTTCTATCATTTTCTCAATAAAGTAATTCATGTTATCATCCTGGCGTGCGCAGCGGTTATTTTTATTTTCACGGCACCTTTTACAGTCACTGCATCCGAAAACCTTCTGACCGCCCAATTGAACCAGTTCTGTTTCTATCCCCTCTTTTTCAAGCTCTTCGAACACTATCCTGATACTTTGTGCCGTATTTCCGTTCACTTTTGGACTTCCATTGAAAGCAACCACCTTCATTTTCCGACCACCTCCAGTTCAATTTATTGTCTTCCCTTTGTCACAAGATTATAAATGAAATACACCGCGATAGCTACAACAGCCAGAGGAAGCAGAATCCTCAACAGCCATTTTAAAATGGAAAGCGCAATTCCTATGATAACTATCAAAACAAATGCGGTTATTATGATTTTAATTGTATTATTATTCATATTACCCTCCATTTCATCCACTATTTTAATCCATTATACGGTATATTCAATAGTTTGTCTTGTGTATATTAATTAATTTCATATTTAAGTTAATAATGTTAATCGATTGCATATTTACCGGATATTTCACGTAAGGCATTTACGGCATTATCTATATCATCAATTGAGTTAAAGCAGCTCACACTGAACCGAACCACTCCTTCCTTCAAAGTTCCGAGTGTCTGATGTGCAAGAGGAGCGCAGTGAAGTCCCGCTCTTGTGGCAATATCATATTCCCTGTCGAGAATCTGACTCACTCTTGTAGATTCCAGGCCATTGAAGTTCATTGCGACTATTCCTGAATTTTCATCAATACCACGTTTATTATAAAGCCTTGCTCCTTTTATTGAAGCAATTCCAGAGTGCAGTCTCTCCACAAGCATATGCTTATATATCCTTATGTTTTCAAGGCCCATGCTGTTGATAAATTCAACTCCGCATTTCAAGCCTATAATTCCAGGAGTATTCAATGTTCCGCTTTCCATCATATCAGGCATGAAATCCGGCTGAAATGCACTTTCAGAATTGCTCCCTGTCCCCCCCTGCATTAAAGGCTTTATCTCAATGCCCTCCCTGACATACAAAGCGCCCGTCCCCTGGGGGCCCATAAGTCCCTTATGCCCCGGGAATGCAAGCATATCGGCATTCATATCTTTTACGTCGAGTTCCAATGTCCCTGCCCCCTGGGACGCATCTATCAGGAAAATCAGTTCCTTTTCCCGTGAAAGGTACCCTATCTCCTTCACCGGCATAATGATACCGTTGACGTTTGAAGACAGTGTACATATTATAAGCTTTGAATTTCCTTTTATGCCTTTTGCCACATCCTGCGGGTCTATTTCTCCGTATTCGTTTCCCCGGATTATGGTAACCTCAATTCCCATATCCTTTTCAAGGGCTTTTAGCGCCCTTATAACGGAATTATGCTCCATACAAGTAGTTATCACATGGTCTCCCGGTTTAAGCACACCTTTTATACCAAGGTTCAACGCTTCGGTTGCATTTTTTGTAAAACACAATTGAAGTGGGTTGTCAATTCCAAAAAGTCTGCTGATGATTTCCCTTGCTTCCATCACAGCCTTTCCTGATATGATAGACATCTCATGCCCTCCCCTTCCGGGATTTGCACAGTATTCCCGCAGGCATCTGTCCATTTCATCATACACCTTGTCAGGTTTCGGGTATGAAGTTGCTGCATTGTCAAGATATATCATCTCTTGCCTCCACAAATACAAATAATTTTTCTGCCATACCTGTTTCGATATTATCCATGATCAGTTAATCTTAAACAATATCATAATATGTAATTTGTAAATTCTGATTGCAAGTTTATATAAGTTGAATTAAGTTTTTTGAATTCAGCTTATATT
>CALMWN010000039.1 GCA_937873555.1 uncultured Clostridia bacterium | reverse complement strand
CACATATATAATAAGAAGGAAGTAAAAAAGCATATCCAGCTGCATACCAAGCGGACTTTTATAAAAATCACTTGCAGAAGTTCCTAAACTGCTTATGTTGAATTTTTTTCCACCCCAAAGCAATGCGGGCATGAACAGGGAAAATATCATAAATGCCCTGCTTACAACTTGAATATCTTTTGTATTCTCAAGGTCATTAAGGATTGATTTTGTGGTTTCTTCAAATTGTGTCTTTATGACATCCTTTCCCTCACTGTTTTCTCCTTCCCCTTTATAAAAAGCATGTTTTACAAGGTTTAGCATAAGAGAAAAATGTTCTTCTTTATAAGTGCTTTCAAGTAAATCAAATGTACGGTTAATTGCCTTTACATCATTTGTAAGCAGGATGTCATGTATCTTTGTCATTTCCTTTCTCACTGTGGGATCAAAATCACGCAAGGAGACTTCAATTGCCTGCAGTATGTTCCCTTTTGACAAATACCTGGAGTTAAGAATTTTTAGTGCTCTAGGCAATTTCTTTTTGAAGTTTATGATGGCAGTTACGGAAAAAACATATAGGATTACTGAAATAAATCCAGTAACTATTATGAAATAAAACACTGCCATATACCAAACATATATCTTCCCAATGGTTGTAAATACAATAAACATAAATGCCAAAGCCATAAAAACCAGAATTATAATGCAACTTAACTTATAATTCTTATCATAATCATAGGTGTTATATATTGAAATTTTTTTCGTACAAAAGTCAACTAACTTATCCGCATACTTATGTTTCTTCGCATACTCAATGACCACCTCAAAATATTTTACCGAATTTTTCCGCGTACTATATTTTGCCTTGCTCTTCAAGTATTGCAAATAACGGACAGAATAATCAAATAATAGCAAAAGTGCGATGGCCAGGGGTATTATATAATATATGGTCCCCGTACTTACTAAAATATTAAAAACATCAATCCAATAGTTTTTAATACTATTTATTTTTTCAAATAAAGACATAATATAATCCAAGTCATCACCTACTTATTTGTCCAGTTTACATTGTTAACAAATCCGGCATACTCATTTTTATCAATATATCTGGACAGCTTATTTATATATGTGTCCGAAGGCTTTCTTATTGCAACCCATTCTCCATTTTCATAATCAAATTTAAAAATATCATTATATCTGTAACATTTCTTGTAAAGATATTTCTGAACGGCAAGCTGGGCCATTTCAATCAAGTTCTCCAGCTTTTCCCTGAAATTACCTTCTTTCTTTATATTTGCAAAAACATTTTGTTCCAAATACTCAATTTCAACCACCGATTCAACAACTATCCTTCCGGGTTCCTTGGGATGTCTTGCAAGATGGACAATCAGATCGATACCCCTCGAAATATCAGCTTCGGCTACATCAGCACTGTTATACATATCCGTCAAAAGGCACAAATTTCTGAGGTTCGGTACAGTCTCATAAGGCGACATTGAATGCAGCGTCCCACCGACACCGGCGTTCAGCCTTAAAGCAGATTTTATGAGCTCAGCAACTTCCTCCGGAAGGGTTATCTCTCCAACTATCAAAACATCCCTTGCCATTTTCAACATTATTGCAAAGAGTTGTGCAAATGACAGTTTAGCATTTTGTATTAGTGTGATAATATTCTTCCTTGGAAACTTCCTTCTTGCCTGAAGCTCATTCTGAGTATCCAAAATGCCTATACCCCAGTTATCAGGCGTCTTACCCAGCATCGCTAAGAGAAAAGTCGATTTTCCTATAGCCATATCACTCCCCGTAACAAAGTAGCACCCCCTGCCTTCCTGGTTAAAACAAAGGAACTTATATATGATGTCGTTAATTGTATTGTATCTATCTCTCATATCTTCCAATGAGATTTTAACAAGATTGAATATCCTTTCATTATAGAAGAGTTCTTCGTCCGTAGGAGTAGCATCATAACCTGCAACAGTAATACGGCTTCCTGATAATTTTGAAGCTACTATGGCAGGATTCTGCTCATCGTATTGTGGCTTAGCCCTTGAAGTGGTCTTTTTTTGTATACTCAGAAGGATCCCTTCGTTTTCAAATTTTAGAAATTCCAAAAGCACCTTATTCCCTTTATATATAAGATAAATATATGAAACCCCTAAAAAACCAATTTCATTTATATTGTGGTATTGCAGAGTATCAATAATGTCCTGTCCATATTCTTTGGCATATATGAATGTGGCTAATAGTTTCAATCTGTTTATCTTGTTTTGAAAAACCTGCTTTATGGATGATTCTTCTCGTTTTGCAATAGCCCTCACATTATCTTCTGTGATCTTGAATATGTCTTTTGAATTAACAGTCCAAAACCCTACCACATAATTATTTAACAAATCTGAAATGTCATGAACAAACAACAGCATTTCAAATAACACTTGAACTTCGTTTTTCTGAATTTGTTCAAAATTAATTATGTCTCTTAACTTATCATCATTTATCTTTAGATACTTTGAAGTCATCATAATAGTAAACTGATTCACGATATAGTCCCTGGCAGGCCTTATGCCTTGGATAGCCTTAAGCTTATACTCAGTAAACAGTTTTACTTCCTCTTCTGCTTGCTTCTTTTCAATTTCAAATATTTCACTGTAGGTATCCACATCTTTATAAATGTCATTAAGCTTTTTTGCTATCTCGTAATATACAGTATTATTTTCCTTATTTATCATTAAATCCAACCCTCCTGTTATCCTGCATTAAAGAAAGGTATCCCTTAACTCTATCTATGACATTCTGCGATTTCTCTCTTTTTGTAAATCCAATGCCAGATGAAGACAGTAAACACTCACACAAGTCAGTCAAATGTTCCATATACGGTCTTTTCTTATTGATATTCCCCAGCGCATAGTTTAAAGCAGCGTTACTGTCACATTCATTTTTTAAGTCAATATCATATTCCAGAAAAAATGGATTCTCGTACCCGAGTTCTTTTAAATCCTTTTTTATTTCCTGTTCTGTATACGACAGCTTCTTACCCTCATAATCATTCATATACTTGTTTATAACAACAGACAATTTGTCTTTATACCCTTGATAAGGATTATTGTCAATAAATTGCATAATTACATTCTTTGTCTGCGGAAGTAGCGCAACAATGTTATCAGACTTATTTATTAACGATTTTGAAATCCCGTTATAAAAACCGGATGTATCGATTATAATTACTTTATAAAAGTTCTGGAGGTACTCAATCAACACGTCAATGTCTTCCGGTTCTATTTCTGAACACAGATTAGATGACATGATGTCTATGTTATCAGTAATCCTTTTCACGCATGTTTTAAAGGTTGCTCTTGATAAAAACCCAGACCTATACAAACTATAAAAATTATCAAGCCCCTTCGTTACCGTAGAGCGGGACAAATAGTATTCCAGGTCGAGACAAGTCTTGTTTGTGTCAACAACAATTACTTCACTTTCAATTAAATCTGATATAACTGCCGACATGTTCACCGCCGTTATAGTTTGTCCATTCCCGTGTCTGGGTGAAGCCACAGATATTATCATAAATCTCCTTCCCGCAGTGTAAATCGTTAATACTGCTATTTAGACGATAAATCCTTATAATTTAATTTCCTTATTTGAAGGTTATAATCGAATGTCTTCTTACTTGATGGTTGGCTTTCATCCAGATAAAGCCGGGTTTCCAACTTTCCTACTTTTTGAGCCAGTTCCAAATCCCGATATTCTTCTTCATCCTGTGGCGCAATTATTATTACATATGGCAGTTTTATATCACTTCTCTGCAATACCTGCTGCTGTTGTTGCTGTTGCTGCTGCGTATTATTTCCTGCCAGTTTGACCTCATTAACTTCGTTAGGGTTAATTATCTTTTTAATCTTTGTCTTCGGAACAACAATATCATAGTCTCCATTTCCATAGTTGACTATGATATCAACTATGTTACCGGCCTTGCACTCCCCTGCAACTATACTTTTTACCTCGTACTCCTTCAAACGATCATAATCACCGAACCATTTTTTCTCAGAAGATATACTGTCTGAAGAAATTTGCTCTCCTGCCCTTAAATCTTCCTTAGTGACCTTATTCTTAATCTGTTCAATATCCGTAACCGCACTTTTTACAGCATATTTAACAGGGACATCAATCATTTTAATTTTGGTATTTATAATTGAATCGTTAATTTCAGTATACTTCGGTATTCCGTTATCATCAGTAACAACAGCGATGCGCTTTTTCGGCATTACCTTGTCGTCAAACTCCAGACGCACCCTGCGCTCTGTAGCAACTCTCTCTCTCGGTAATACGATATTATTGTAATAATAGATAACAACAGATATGATAATTAGTATAAATGCCCCTATCAGGACCATGTTCTGTCTCTTGAACATAAGTAATAATTCCCCCTATAAACTAATCTTCTTTATCTAAAACCTTCTTGTTTCTTTTAAAAACTGAATCAATGACACTTATCATTTTTTCATAAAACGTCAACTCTGGTGTAATATTGAAGAATCTTAATATTTTTTCATACTGATGTTTATTTTTATCGTAGGCATACTTGGAATAAATTCCGGTTTTGTCCTCTATATCCCGGAACAACACCCTATACCTGTCATAATCAATACACCCAAGGAAGCAATCTCCATATATTCTTTTTAATGTCCCAACGGAAGCACTGATGCCCTTTTGGTACTCATATGCAACAATAAGAAAAACTTCTGCTGATATACTGTACTTGCTCATACAGTAATCCATAAATATCTTTGCGATCTGCATCTTATCCGAGCCAATATTAAGCGCAAATACAAAGTAGTCGAATACTCCCATTAGAGGTTGAGAGAAGATGCTAAACAAGGAATTTATATTCACAATAACAAGATCGAACCGGTTATATGCCAACTCTATCAACTCAACGACATTTGCTTCATTATATCTTGGCATTTTTTCATAGCCGGGTCTGTCACTTAATACATGAAGCTTATCTGTTACTTTAACCACATTCTCCTTGAAGATCTCTGTTCTGTTTCCCACACTGTCGAAATTTGTCAGGGCGTTGCTTAAGCTGTTATTTTCAAATGCATTATTGAGATTGAAATAAATATCTAAATTTCCGTTAATAGAGTCCAGATTTATCAAAATGACATCATATTTTGATTGTTCTGCTGCATTGTAAGCAAACTCACAAGCAAATTCAGAATTATCGACCACAGATATTATTGACGACTTGAATTTGACGATTTTCTCTATCTCAACATGCCTATCCTTAAATACAACCTGTTTTTTTGTAACAACTTTTACAGGTATGCCCCCATCGTCATCAACAACCACATCTTTTGAGGAGAGAAAGCTGAAAATTCCTTTGTCATGCTGTACAGGCTTTTCAATAGCGGTTTTTATATATGCGTCAACAAGGGGCTCAGATTTTAAATCCTCAAGAAGTTCTCCCTCAATATGTTTTAAAAGAAACAGGTTTTCGTCTTCCGAGTACTGGCTTGCAATATGTCTGTATAGACTTATGCGCCCCTCTTTTGGTTCTTTTAACAGATTATATATGATTTTCGTTATAGTCTCTTTATCGATAGGCTGATCTTGTTCGGCAAAATTTTTCATTGCCCCAAGATACATTTTTGCTTCCATTCTTTTACGAGGACTTTGATATAAACTGTGTAATTTTTCCGCACTAAACTCCGAGACATATATGCAATTGAAAATACCAAGATTAACAACAGCTTTTGCATAATTATCTCCGGAGTGATCGTTACTTAAGCAAAAGATAATCTTAAGGTCTGAATCAGTGTCCACAATCTCCTCCAGCATGGCCGTGTCGATTGGCTGTTTCTCTATAAATTCAAATATAACCAGGAGGTCATATTTAATCCCATTACTGGGGTCCTTCACTTCATTCAGGATACCTTTTTTGTTGAACTTTTCTATGATATTAACCTGGGATTGGCTTTCTTTTAAGATGGATGAAAAACCACCCTTAATATTGTCAAATTGTTCAAAACCCATCCCCCATAAAATGTTCAAGAAAAAACACCTCCTCAAATAACCAATTACAACTTATATTAAAAATTAGATTTTCAAATGTAAATATTTTTTTATATTTTTTTTGATATATTGTAAAAAAAATTTTCATTATGTCGATATATGGTGAAATACATTTTTTCCGGTAGAATATTGTTGTATTTGACATTAACACTAAACATGGTGGTTTGTCCGGGATATACAATATTATTGACGGTATCTTCAAATTTAGGCGCATTGCTCTCCCCTTCACGATTTACGATTGTTATCTGTCTGAGAATATCGTTGATATGCGTTCCTTCCGCAGTTTTATTCCGGACCTGAAGAGTTAAGGATATATTATCTGTGAATAATACAGCGCCCATAACGGAAACTTGAAATTTCTCGTCTTCTGCTGGCTTCCCATCAACCCTGCAGCTTTCCATGTAACTTTCAAATGCTATGGAATAGCCATTGTCTTTTAACCTGATAATCACCGTCTCATCAACCTGTTTTCGACGTTCCTGCAAGTAAACCCTAAAATTGTCCTCTGTCATATCTGCACCAATATCCTTGTCCCTTATATACACACAATCAACTGCATAAACGCCAGGAGATACTTCCTTAACCCTTGTAATATTGCTTGAAAGCTTCTCAAACCTTCTTTCGCTTATGTATTTTTTGAAATCCTCCAAATTGTTTATGCCTTTATATAGAGCGAATTCACTATACAGCCTTGAATATGCTTCTTTATAATTCTTTCTCTCTATCTGTGAGAAAAACTCATTGACATAAAGAAGTAATTTATCATAGTTATTGATACTACCGGCACCAATGCCCTTTGCAAATGTTGAGTCTGTTCTCTCTTTCAATTTTGCCACGTCCACGTATTCTGGTTTATTAGTAACTTTGACAACCGGTATACTGTCTATCGCAACAGTATCATTCAAAGGTGTATTTAAATGTGAACGCGAAGAGGTCGTTTTATTAACGTAAACCTTGTAGGCAAAAGCCGATGAAGCTAAAAACATCAATATAACCATGGTATAGATAATGAAAAATACCCTTCTACTCATTATTGACCTCCCATTTTAGTCTTCAGTTCAATGTATATTCTGGATACATTTCTAAACCAATTGGGATCTTCAGCATATCCGTTTTTCCCGTCTCTTACATTAATCCATAACACAGGATGTCTTCCTTTCGGAACATCAGAAAGTGATTTTGCTACTGTAGCGGCTGCAACCATAGATGCTTCCTCGATGCTTACATTGTGTTCCCACCAGCTGTGAAAAACATTAAAGCAATTCTGTGCTATATAAAAAGGTGCGTCCTGTATTGTAGCATTTGGTGAGATTTTTTGTAGGTACCCGAGGAGTATACCTCTGTTATTCGGGTCATATACTTTTTGCCAGTATGTATAATCATTAACCACGAAACTCATTTCCGCGCCTGTTATTGAGTAGAGGAGCAGTGGATTGACATTTTTTGCTTTCCCTGCATTGTTTATAGCATTTATGTATCGGTCATTTGTCACAAGAAAAGAATTCTTTGCCCTCAATATCTCCTTTATTTTTGTGCTGTCAATTTCGGTATATTTAAGCTCGTCAACAGTGATCTCAGGAACATCGGGTATAAGTCCGAGATATTGTGCAGGATCAACAGGAATCCCATCTTTTATTGCTTCAAAATGAAGATGAACGCCTGTAGATAACCCGGTAGATCCTGGTATACCTATAATTTGTCCGGTTTTGACAACATCACCCACACGGACACTAATCTGCTGCATGTGAGCATACAATGTCGAAATCCCGTTTCCGTGAGATATGATTACTGTATTTCCGTAGTCCCCTTTATCTCCCGCAAATTCAACCCTTCCATCTTTGGAAGACAATACCTTCATGGAAGAGTCACATACTATATCTATCCCTGTATGCATTCTTTGAATTTTCAAAACAGGATGGAATCTTAAACCATATCCGCTTGAAATCTTAACGGGCCCGTTCGTCGGCCATGCCAGAATACCCTCTCCTGAGAGTTTAAATGCCCCGCTTCCGCTTTCAATCCCCCCATATATGTCGTAACCCTGTTGTGATGAGCGCAGGATAGAATTCAATATCATGACCGGGAAATCACTATAAGGAAGCTCCGAGATACTGCTTTTCATATAATCAACATAGTTTTTATCTGCATTGATGCCAAACTTTTTTAAGCCCATATAAAATCTCTGGGCTGCAGAAGTAGGTACAACATTTTTAAGCTGCGGGTCAATTATGGTGGTTTCTATGGTAGTATCA
The DNA here is from genome assembly GCA_937873555.1 of uncultured Clostridia bacterium. Taxonomy (GTDB): domain Bacteria; phylum Bacillota; class Clostridia; order Acetivibrionales; family CALMWN01; genus CALMWN01. Next base: position 9,605 of record CALMWN010000039.1, on the reverse strand, counting down.
TCCCCATTTTCAACCGTGGAAAATGAAGAACGGGTTTCATTATTCTCGTATTCAAAATTGTAGGTATCAGAAGTTGTTTCAATCCTTGTAAAGTAAGGTTTGGGATAATTGATCTCTGAAACCGTTACAGTAGTTTTTTTGTAATGATGCTCTATATATGAATGGTGTGTATTCCCCTCCTCATCATGTGTAGTTCTGGTTTCAATCTCTGTATAATTATGTATCGAAGTTTTTTTTGTTATGACCTTCTTATAATATCTGTAACTGGAATTGCTGGTAACCTCATCATAAGACACCGGCGTAATTTCATTTGAATTAAATAGTCCAAAAAAGTTACTTTTAAAGGCATCACGGATGTCATTCTTTAATGCGGGACTGTAATTCATATCTGCTGTAGTATTGACTGACAGCATTATTTGCCACGGCAGCCTGTAGTCATATGTCGCTGAATTAAGAGCAAGGGTATAATCATGATATTTGGTGTGTTTGGTTTCATGTGAGTTTCCATTCTTTGAGTCCGTAACAGTTATTGTAATTTTCTCAGGTATAGTGAGTTTTTTGTCCTGTATATAAGTGGCATCCTGCTCTATTATGTAATCCTTCACTTGTTTTCTAGTTATATATCCATAACCAAGGTTAATGTCCTCCTTAAGGCTGTCCACCCAATCATAAACAGCCTTGCTGTTATCAGTATATTTGGCTTCCCTGCCCTTAAACCACTGGTTGAATGCATCCTTAACACCTGTCACTATAATCATTGGTATTGATACAATAAGAACCACCAGTAAAAATATGGGGACAACCTTCAATACGAGAAACTTTACTACCATTTTCAGTATTTGCCTGTACAACAATGACCTGCCGTAACTCGCTAATGACATAATGTTTACCCCTCGCATCACATAAAATCGCTTACATCCCAGGACTGTCTTGTCTTTTTTTTATGTGTATTAGTTATATTTCTAAAATCAGCCCATAACTTCTCACGCATGGATTTACTCGCACTATTAAGTATTGTATCTACAGATGCCTTTTCCATATCTGAAGAATACTTGTTTTTCAACCTATCTGCATAAGAGTTCAATGCATCCGTCGACAGCCTATAATCTTGATATGCCTTCTCTACATTAGCAACTCCTGCAGAGTCTACTTCAGGATTTTCAAAACGCACTTTTGTTGTATTGAGGTATTCATCCAATTCACCAGAAGACATTTTCGACAATTCCCTTTGTATAAACGCACTTCTATCATCATAATCCATATTTGGGAATTTACTAATCTGCCATAGACCGGATTTTAATTCATCATTTTTCACCCCATTCTCTATTCCGAGGCCTTCACTCACATTAACATTTGCATTTAAATCATATGCATTGTCTTGTGATGATGAAGAAGTATTAACTATTGCCGGCAGTTTAGGGCTTGGTATATGCGGCATGTCAAATCCTTCATTGATAATGAACTCACCTTCAACCTTCCCGGGATATTTCTCGGATGGCCTATTAGCAAGTCTAAATACATCATCAATACTCCTGGCCACAACATTTCCCACTCCAGCTCCGGCCACGCGTCCCGCCAAGCTGCCGGCACCAGCTCCCAAAGTCGAGCCTAAGTTTGCGCCTATTGCCACACCAGAAGCACCGAAGGGTAATCCGGCCAAGGCACCAACTCCAGCTCCTGCCAAGCCGCCAGTAGCCTTGGTAAAGGATGAAAATATCTTGCCCACACCACGTGCATTCAGTTCCCTTGCTGCTTCTTCTGCTGTTTGAGGCATCGCCTTGCCGAATTTGTCTATATCAATACCTCCCCTTGTCTGCCAAGCAGCCTGGGGAGAAGAAACCTGTTGTCCTGCAAACACTGGCTGTCCGGTAATCGGTTGTGCTCCCGTATCAGCATTGGGCATGAAAGATGGGCCAGCCATTTTTCTCCCTTTTTGCGCATTAACCATATCAGATGCGCCACCCGTGATACCTCCCACAAATTCCTTTGTACCTCCGGCAAAACCTTTAACAAGTCCTAAAGTGCTTGTAATCGCAGCCATCCCCAACATATCAGACATAAATGATCCTTGTGTAAAGCCAAGATATCTTTTGATCATGGCACGAACCGGAATAACAGATCCTATCAATATCAACTTAAGAAGAATACTGTCAGGCAATTTTAAAAGTGACAACCCAAAAAATATCAAAGCATCAGCTGGCTGCATAAGAGCAGTATAAGAAAAATCTCCCATATACTCTTCAAATTTCTTCTTGAATTTGGGGCTGTTGATATACATTGCCATTATAGGTAATAGTGCGAAAAAAACTATCATATGCAAAGCCCTTGAACCATATGCAGCTGCGAAATAAAAATTGAGGAAAACCATAGCGAAATATGTGAGTCCCGAGCCAAGGTCCTCTCCACTTTTTAAAATATTGAGAATACCATTGGCAGGCCTTAATGCATCAGTTAGTAGATTGAGAATACTTATAACCATTTCAAATACCCATGGGAATGCAAAGATCAAGCTGAAGGAAAGCACATAATTCATAAGCGTCTCTGACCAACTCACCTTATTATTCGATGTGGCACTGAACTGAAGTTTCCCTCCGTTGTACATAAGCACAAGGAACATACCAATAATTGCGATTAATTTTGTAAGAATGAAAAGTACATTTGCCATCTGCGCAAACGGATGTTTATTATTCGAGAAATCTATCATAAAAGGAGATACATGTCCATGTTCGGAGTAGTATCCCGACCATTTTCCATCAGGCGACTGTTCAGGAACAAATCTCTTATAATACCCTGGCGACTTATTAAAAATAACCGTATCAAGGTCCATTCCATATGGCTTCATTAAATTATAAAAGAAATCCCCAAGACTTATAAATATACCTGATATAACCTTCTCCGCAGGGTTCGGGTCTTTTGGCTGGGCATTGGGTGTTGGTGTATCCTGATTTACTACGGGTATATCCAAATTGGGATCATCAAGATTGTTCACATCAATTGTTATTCCTGTTCCATTCCCCTCATCCCCCAAAGAAGGAGGTTTCTTGAACGGCTGCAATCCTGGATAGTTTTTTAACCTGTTTATTTCATTATTTACAAGGTCGTACTCTTCTTGAGCAGCTGCAGGATAATACTTGTAATACTCAAAACTAATATTCCACCAAGGTCTTATTGTATCATTGGTTATGATGTATTGAATGATAGCAAGTCCTTGATTAAGTGAGTCTATTGAGGAGTATACTATTCCCGGGTCGGCAATTTGCCCTTCTAAGTCTTGTATGCTTTTTAGCAGTGTAGCTGCCATACTCCGTTCTGAGTTGTTCAGAGTCCTCCCAGAATAGCTCTGCAACAGAGCCCTTTTTTCTTTTATATTTATCCTCGCATCAATTCTTCCTCTGATACCATCTTCCAGTGCCGAAGCAGCATAAACCGATATACCCGTCAGGAATCCTGATAAAATTACAAGTATCAAAACAATACTTCCAAACCTTTTCAGCCAATCCATTATGTACACCTCCTATACGGCGTCCTGTTTTTGCCTTGCAAGTTCCTGCCTTACACTCATATCTGTTTCTGTCAGTTCAATCTCACCCGGCAACCGGTCTATATATACCTGCGCTTTGGAGTTTCCTGATACTACATAAACTTCGCCTTTATTTGCCGATATAATACAATTTACTTCCGTGTCCGTAAGGTCAAGTAATTTCTTCAAAGCATCCCTTTCCTTCGGCGCACACCGCAATACCATCTTTGTAGTGGCATTCGTGAATATCGCATGCGAGTCTTCATACAGCATGTAGTCATTGATATTCTGCGTAGCTGTAATAACTGCCACATTCTTTTTAGCCGCCCTCCTGTAGTAGTTTGTAAGAGATATACGTGCTTCAGGGTAAGGCAGAAGATGATGGGTTTCGTCAAAAATGGTTACAATCTGTTTTGCAGAAAGAGGATCCTCACTATTTTTCTTGCATCTTGTCTCCCACATCCAATCCATAATGATTGACTGTGCAATAGGCCTTTCGTGCTTTTCGTGCAGATAATGGATATCGAAGTTTATTACTGTAACGTCCGGCTTTAGGTTTACCGTGCTCTGCCCATCAAAGTAAAGTCTCGAACCGCCAGCAACCCTAACATAATCCTTCATTACGGTCTCAATGTACTCATACCTCTCCTGGAGGGATGTCCCGTAATATCTAGACTTAATTGAGTTTTCATTATTTTCACTCAAAATTAGATACCAGTCACTTAAGGTCGGGAGATCCTTTTTGGCCTTGATTCCATTTTTGTTTTCGTATAGACTGTCAACTATACCGTCATAGATCTCTTTTCTTTTATACGCTTCCTGTACCACTTCCTGTATAATCTGTCTGCTGGCATCATCAATCTTAGGGTTATTGGGAGTAGTTCCTCTCGCCATTGTAAGTATGTTATATGTTACTGTTGCAATTTTCTCAGTCAGGTCCAGGAATGTAAGTTCATTACCTGTTGCTTTATCTCTTTTATACTCGATATCTATATCAAAAGGATTGATAACTTTGCCACTGTCATTAGAAATGATAATGTTTTCACCGTTTAGCGCTTCAGCTATGAACCCGTATTCCCCTTCTGCGTCAAGAAGAATGAATTGGGGTCCACCAGGATAAGACGACCTGTCGATTAACGCTTTTATGGTAGTTGACTTCCCGGCTCTTGTTGTCCCTACTATTACTATGTTGTAACCATTCATGCTTCTATCGAATATGTTATAGCAAACCAATCTTCCGGTATCCATGTTCCTGCCCAGGACTGCCCCTGACTTGTGTCCGAACTCCCCTTTAGTATGGGCAAACAGTGTTGACAGCGAATACTTGTCCATCTGGTGGTATTTCCCGATAGAATTGTTGCATACCGGTAAATTGCTGATAAATGCATTTTTCTGATTTCCATACGGAGCAGAGAGAATTACCCCCCTGCTTCTTGCAGCATACCTTAAATCATCTGTTCTCTTATTAAGCTCTTCATAACTGTTGGCATATAAGGTTATAAGTATGGACACCTTGAACAGAGAGTTCTCCCCTGAGTCAATGGCATCACACAAGTTTTCCGCCTCTGCCTGCAGTCTTGCTATTCTTCTTGCCTTATTTATATTTTTGCCCTCATTCATCGCTCTTTCAGCGTCGAGGTCTGTTATAGTATTGTTCAAATCCCTTATTGACTGCCCTTCTGATATAGGGTCTACAAATACAGACACATTTGCATAAGGACAATGCAGGATGCTATCGAAGGTATTCACAAAAACCGAACGTCTCGGCATTTCCGAGACATACAATGTTCTTGTAAAAATCCTTTTGGAATTTATAATTTCTATATGATCGTTTGGCACAGTGTTTACGTTTTTACAGCTAATAATATCCTTTAAATCCTTTAAAGGGAGGAACAAATTCCTTTCCTTCTCTTTCTTGGGGCTTGCCTTCTTCGCGCCCAACGCTTTGTTAATACTGGACAATGAAGGGAATTTAAGTATTTTTGCCATTATACAGCCACGCCTCCTGCCGCTTCATTCTCAATCTTTTTAGAAAATGTTTTCGGGTAATAATCTGTTGATGTGTAAAGGTCAAACGTTGAAGTCTGGAGTTTTGCTTCAAGGGTTACGATATCGGAATCGCTCAAATTATAGGCCCTGTCCATAATTTCTACGATTTCCTTCTGTGAAAGCGGCGAACTGTCAACATGGCACCTTTTTAACGCATTAACCGTAGAATTGAGCTTTGTTTCCACATAAATATTGGCTTTGTGTAAAATTTCTTCAAAAGTAAGGTCTGTACTGAAATCCGCCGAATCATGCTTGTAAGAGTATAGGATGTATACATTGAACTGCGGTGGATTTTCGGGTGACGCTACTTTTTTTGAATATGCTGCAGCCTCCCCTTTTCGTATCAACTGCTTGAAAAGACATTGGTAAGTTCTGTTCAACTCTTCTATTTCTGTCGTGAAATCGTTCTTTCTTGCCGGGGCATCTTCAATTATTTTTTCAATTTTCTTCTTTTTGTCTAATACCTCATTAAGAGCTTCTTCAACTTTTTTACGTGTCATATCTATAAAGTCCAGGTTGCTTGAAACGTCCATCTGCCTGCTTTGTATGTATAACTGCATGTACCAATTTAACATATTGTAAAATCCCACATGGTTTTCAGCTACCAACACCTGCTCTATCTCTGTCAATTTATCAAGACTTACACCTGTGCATTTTAGGCCAGTGGTGAATGATGTCCTCCCTTCAGTTACAATAAACCGGTCCCTGAATTCATCTACCACATTAAAATCATTTATTGGCCTCTTTTTGGCTTTAGTAATATCTACATCCGATTCGTCTTTGGATTTTAATTTGATTACTCCTGTTTTAATAAGGAGCCTGTAGAGGAAAAAACCTCCTATTATAACTAAGCCAAGCACCGGTATGAAAATATTTATAAAGCTGGCAATTGATAATGCGTTATCCATTAAACCCATCCTCCCTATTCATCAATGTCGCATGTAAATACTTCCCTGCCGAGAAGCTTGTTTTTAAGATACCTGAAAAATACAATATCTACAGAGTCTCCGCCATTATATGGAGTATCATTCGGATACTTAAGCGTTCCTAACCCATACAACGGCAAGGTGAATACTATAACTAAGAGCAGTCCTATAATCGTATGCCCGTGATTCATAAGCACGTTCATTAACGCTATACTTATAGCAAGGCCGACAACTGTATATATAAGAGATTTTTTGGTGAAAATCTTCATTATCCTGGTTTCTTCTGTGAATTTCTTTGGAATATTATATTTCATAATTTCACTTCCCTTCAAAAAAGCCACTTAATATTTGAGCCCTTGAAATTATTTCTGAATTTTAGCACCCCGCTTGTGCCGCCGGGAAAATATGCAAGAATAAATAACACTACCAAAAGCAGAAGAAGAATCATTGGCATAAGGATTAATGTAAGCCTGCCAGCTGTACTTAATGAAAGATACAATAATTGATATCCGACACCCACAGCCAAAGATAAAACAAGTGTTGTAAAAAAAGCTATGCTGGCAAGAAAGGCTATGCAACTGAGTCTCTTGAAGTATATTGCACTTGCAGAAAGAGTAACTATATACAAAACTGCCAGTCCAAGCTTCAGTTTTATCAATAAAGAATTTATAATAATATCCGCTGGCAGGTTATTCTCATACAAGTATTTGATTGCATCCTGGTAGAGTGCCATATAGCCTTTAGCAGAGCAGTAGCCTATACCCACTATGCTCGTTGTGATAAAAACCCAGAATGCCCTTTTTAATATACTGTTAGCGCTCATTACCCCATACACCCCTAATCTGCTTAACTCTTTAAACAAAGGGAGGGTTTAACCCTCCCTTTGTTTATCTTGCATTATCAATTGAAGGACCCCACAAAACTCATTACTATCCTGTAGATGAAGGCCGTTCCAAAAGTAAAGATGAAACCGATGGCATATCCTCCCATTGCTTCCTTGAGTTCCTTCTTTTTCTGGGAATCCTTGCCGAACAGAATCCACTGCGCTCCATATACCATAAGAATTATGAATGATGCTATAAACAGTATAGATTGGAAAATGGTATGTACCGACTTACCACCGGACTTGATTTTTTCTTTAGCATTATTCAAATTGCTGTCTTGCGAAACGTCCTTCATCAAGAAATCCATTGCATTATTGGGATCGACCAACGTTTGCTGTTTTATATCTGATTCAGTGGCAGCATAAGCAGCGACACAGAAGACAGACATTAAACTGACAAGTACAAGAGACAATACTACAATCCTTTTAAACATTTTAACCACTCCTTTAAATGATGTTGTGTTGATAAAAAAATGTTACCTCTATTTACACCTCCCAACAACAACACTATTAAAGAATGAAATTATTATAAAGTCGCGTAAGTTAGAAATCCCAATACCTTCACGTCTTCTTAAAGACAAAGATTATCAAATATTTAAAAAATTGTGGCACAAAATTAAGAATGTGTGTTATAATATTTGAGCGCAAAAAAAACAGGTGTATGGTTAAATTAACCATACACCTGTTTTTTAATGTTATCTCACTTGAGATATTATGTTTATTATGTTTTTGTCTTTAAATAATGCAGCTCCGAGATCGGGAGACAGCCTTATTTCGATATCCTCACTATCCATGCATTTGAGTGCATTGCTGATAAAAATGGGATTAAACTTGACCTTGCGATTTTCCCCTTCCTTCTGCACCTTCAAATTACGTGTATAGTTACTTATCTCTGTGGTAGTCGAAATTACCATCTCGTCCTCACTCACATCGAAAATTACAGGAGACCCTTTCTGTTGAGTAGAAATTAAAAGTTCTACTACCTCAACCCCGGTGAGCATATCCTTTCTCGACACTTTTAATGCAGAATTGAATTCTGCCGGAAAGAATCTTTTTGCATCCATGAACTGCCCTTCGAAAAGCTGAATGTATAAGGACGTGGTCCCATATGTAAAGGAAATGTACTTCTGGCTGCTGGAAACCTGAACATCACATTCAGTTTTTGAAACGAGAGAAGTAATAACTTTCGCCGAATCCTTGGGAATATTGACATTTAGAACAGTTCCATTCTCCATATCCCTTACTTCTTCTGTATAGAAGGCTGCCCTATACCCATCAGAACCAACAAATTTGAGTTCACTAACTTCATTCCCATTATCATCCGGTGTTTCTTTATTGGAAATCGACAAGTTGACGTTCATCAGCATTGGCCTGCTGCTATCGGTTGTTACGGCATATATCACACTGTTAATACCTTTAGTAAGGACACTGCCTTTAACAGATATAACCTTCTTGATCTCATTTGCTTTTACATCGACACTTGGAAATGCAAGAGCATCAAATGTGGGTATAACCGTCTCATTGCAACCAGAGATAATATTGCAAACATTATTCTCTCCAGGTACCAGCGTAATTAAGTCGCCGTCCGTCTTTTTTATCAACTCATACATGAAACGGCAGTCCACACACAACGAAAGACTCTCGCTTTTCTCCTCAAGAGTTATGGCTTTAAAGACCATAATTGAGATACTGTTTGAACACAATATCATCACATTGTCTTTTGCCTTCATAAGAACTGTCTTTAGCATTGGAGAAGCCTTATCATCCTTAATTCCTGGAATAACCGTTTCCAAACCGTCTAACAGATTACTTCTTGACACAATTATTTTACTCATAATAATTCAACCTCCCTAAATATTTTAAAATTCAAAAAGTGTATTGGACTCAATAACTGTTTTGCCTTTTCTCTTACTACTTGAGGGTACGCTTACAGAAAAACTTTGAGGCAGAGCATTTTGATTCACATTGGATTGACTCATACTGAACATATCAAGGAATGAACTTAGCAAGTCTTTTGTTGCACTACCCATAAACATTGCCTGACTATCCGGTCGCGGTTGGTTATCCCCTACAACAGCATCTGTCGTTTCTGCAGCCATTATTTCATTGAACAATTCTACTTGTCCATGTTCCATTTCTGTGGTTTCCGGCTCGTTCTGGAATGACAGCAAGAACTCCTTATCCTCTTCGGATAATTCTGCAGAGAAGTTATTAGCCTCGTTAATTT